>JBBQCU010000140.1:0-8050 GCA_038319065.1 Methylococcales bacterium | reverse complement strand
GCCAGCTTAAAAAAGACTTGCCTAAAGCACAAGATTTCGTTTTGGCATTATCTTAAGGATAGGTTGTTTGGCGAAAGCAATATTCCACCGTTATCTGATTTGATTCGGGCTGCGGCTACCTGTGGGTAATGAGAAGTTACGGAAGTAGTGTATGGGAACCGGCGACTTTTGTGCTGGATTCGAATAAACCAAAAGAAGACACAAGGTCTTTTATTCCAGTTGCATCGATGAATCCGATACAAGGTAGGTATCCCTCCGAATGGGGCTATTTTCCCACTATCAATAACACCCCGTTTCACGAGGTACGCTCAATTTGGGACCTCGATGCTGGCGGCAATAAAGATGGGGTTTGCGATCCCGGCGAGACTTGTGTCGAGCAGATCGCATTTACAGTGGGAACCGGTCCCTACGATGCGGCGCACCCAAATGGACAAGGTTACTTGAGTACTTTGCTGCAAACCGGAACTTTCGATGACGTGCCGAACCACGTCAATGACAGGGGGAGTTCCAATGACTTGCCGCTGATACTCAATGCCTTGCCCCGAATTGCCGACACTGGCACCATCGTTGTACGGAACGGCAATGCAGCAACCGATCCTATTATGTTGTACGACTATCAACTGACCGCCGCATCCAGGAAAGAGATAGCCGGCGCCTTCAACGGCTTTACCAGCCTGGGCAGTGCCCCGAATATCAGCGCGGATGGCAAGATCGTGGTGTTCATAGGCGACAGAGGCAAGGGCATGGGCGTGTTTGCCAGCGTGGACGACGGCTCGCCCGAGCGCAAATTAATCAGGGTTGCCGGCGAAAATAACATCCCCGCCCCGAATTGGGTTATGACGTCACCCTGGATGCCAATGGCGTAGGCCATGAAACACCGCTATATTTCAGGGCGATTCGCCAGCCCTATCGGGTCGGTGTCACCCATCTTGCCCGCCAACGCCCCGGCATGATTGGCGACAGCTTCATCGTCGGTTTCACGGCTACTCCCAGCGGTGCGAGTAGAACCAATCCGATTACAGGTAGGCCATTGACCTTCACCGCCAATGAGGGCATCTGGACAGTACGGGTTGATATTGATGAGTCATTGAAGGATATATGCATCGCTCCCGGGGCCGATGGCATTCTCGATTCACCAGGCCCTTATGAGGCAATCGATAATCTTTCCAATCCCAAAATTCCCATGGGAGTCGACTTAATTACCATTGTAAGAGGCTCAGATGGAATATGCCCGTATTCACCTTCGAATGATGACGAAAGCAATTACCACGTTCACTCTCCTCTACCCGTTGTGCAGATCGGTGACAGGTTGGCGGGAGCAGGCGCTGCATCATATGCCATTGATACGCTCGCGACTCACGATGGGCTCGCCGCCGTCCGCAATGACGATAATGGGGCTTCTCGAACCATGCGCCCCGGCGATCACCGCGTGGCTTTTTTCGCTTCTAGCGGAAGTAAGCAGTTCATCGTTTCTGCGACCCACCTGGACTCCGACCAAGACGGTCTCTTGGATCACTGGGAAAACGAGGGTATTGACAGCGACCAGGACGGGGTCATCGACCTCAACCTAAGGGCTATGGGTGCGCAGCCATGCCATCGGGATCTCTTTATCGAAATCGACTGGCTGAATGATCAGCCAGGTGGCATAAACCGGCCACATAAAAATCGGCCGACACCCGGGGTCACCAGGGCCTTGGTCGACATGTTCAAGGGGGCGCCTGCACCAGTCGGCGAGAATCCTGCCCCTTGTGCGATTGGACCGGGTATTGAGGCACATATCGACGCAGGGCCAGGGCTTGACAGCCAAGGGGGACCATTAACACAAAACATACCTGGGGGATTTTTTGAAGGCGGGGATATCATTACCGAGGCCATAGTCAGCCTCAGGCACATCAACTTGGTCTACATGGGGTTACCAAATTCTATCCTAATACCCGGAGTAGTTACCCGCTCGATGCACGACGTTAAAGATCGGTTTTTCGGCACCGAGGACAAACGAGCACGGGAGCTTGCCTTCCATTATGTCGTGTTGGCTGATTACAGTGCTGTGCTAATAGATAAAGTTACTCGCAATCCGCAAATATTTCTGGTGAACTCAAGCACAACGAATTCTGTTACTAGCACAGGACTTAACTTCCATCCAAGTTTCGAAGGGTATCACTTGATGATTACCGTAAACGGAGTAGGCGACACGACTAACCGATCAGGACAGGTCCGTGAAGTTGCGGCTGTAGCAGGGGATACTCTCGTGATAAGAGGCCGGTGGAAAATTCCTCCGGTAGCTGGGGATAGGTTTATTTTTCTTGATCACACTACGTGTCTAGGCGAAGGACTGTACCGTCAGGATTATTCATCTGCGCCAGGCAATGACGTATTAATATCTCTAGGAGGCTATGGGGCTGTGCAAGGCGGGCTGACGCCAGCCAGCGAACTAGGGAATACACTCATTCAAAGCCGCACCATGATCCATGAACTGGGACATAACTTAGGACTACGTCATGGTGGGGATGACCATGAAACAGGCAATCCCGGGAGTTCGGGTTACAAACCAGGATATTTAAGTCTGATGAACTATTACTACACACTTTGCAATCCAAGGATATCGAATCCATGCCCGTCGACCTATTCATCAGATCCGCCGCCCTACTCCCCAGCCGAATTTAACGACTGGCAGCATCTCCGGTTTGACTTTTTTTCCAACAATTATACTTTTGGGAATACGGCAAATTTATTTAGAAAAAGTGTTTCTGTTGTTGATGGGGATGTCATCATTGACAACGATAACTATCATGAGCCAACGACTACGGACATGGCTCCGCTGTTGAGCGCAACAAATTCTAAGATAAGCATTATTTCTCCATTAGACGATGCAACCACTGCCCTCGCACAGCCGCTCAAGGTGAAGGCCAAGATCAATAGCATCTCCGGACCCGTGGTTGTCTCGATTTATTTTGACGAGGACGGGGATGGGAGTATTGATCAGAACACGGAGCGATTTGAGGCTATACCAACGGCTGTTGACACATATGAGGTTAACCTTAGCCCACTGTCAGGCACAACGGGGTGGAGAAGCCTTAGTGCCAAGGTCGCGGATGCCGACGGTTTAGGTGATGAAGTTGCGCAAGGGCTGACAGTTGTGGATGCTGATCTCGACAACGATGGCGACATTGATCAAGCCGATATCAACTTGGTTCTTGCTCTACGCGGTACTTCGGTGGCAGACGCCGGTGACCCCCGCGATGTGGATGGCGACGGACAAATTACAGCGTTGGATGCCCGCAAATTGGTGACGCTTTGTACCCGTCCCCGCTGTGCGACAAACTAAAACCAAAAATCATACAAACGGATAACAATCATGAACAAAGCTTCGAGAAAACTAAACGCCATACTCTTGGTATGCCTTATGTATATGCTCTACACCACGGCATCGGCATCAATCATGCTGACGGCCCAACCGGACTCGTCAATACTCTCGGTGGGAGGAACTACAAATGTTAGTGTTCAGGTTTCCGGACTAGAGACCAATGTTGCGCCATCACTGGGAACATTTGACCTCGACGTGGTTTTCGATCCGGCGGTACTTGACTATGTTGGCGCACTGTTTGGTGGGGTAACTCCGATGGGCGATCAATTGGACTTGTCCGGGCTTGGAAGTTTATCCGGTGCGTCATTTATAGCGCCCGGTACCGTAAATTTTTATGAAGTTTCACTCGACGAAGCGCTCACTTTGAATGCTCAACAATCGGACAGTTTTACACTGGTTACCTTGTATTTTCAGGCCCTAAATGCGGGTACATCCCAAATTGCTATTAACGTAAATGCATTAGGTGACGCCGATGGAGCCGCGCTTAGCGCAGAAACGCAAGGCACCGCAATTACCGTGACAGCGGTTCCTCTGGGCAATAGTGCATACCTGTTTACTTTGGGGTTAGCCTGTTTGTTGGGTTTAGGACTTAACCGGAGGGCAATTGAAGTGTCAAACAGCTTGGAAATTTACCTGTAAATACCTGTTGGGTGGCCAAGGCGATGAGTTCCTTCAATTTCTTCGATGACGACAAATTGATCAGCTTTCACACCTCAGCTGAGCAACTTCCAGAAAGTGTTTGGCTGTTTGGTTCTGCATGATTGTTACTTGATTTTCTTGGCTTATCTTGGAATGCGCGTTTAAAAATCACCCTTTATCTTTTTGGAGAAAAAATGAAATCCGCATACTGCTCCCGGTGTAATTACGCCCTACGCATTGCCAGTTTGCTCGCTGCCGGTTCGTTTACGTTCAGTCCTTTGGCAAGCGCCATACAAGGACCCACTGGGCGAAGCGAGTTAACTGGATTAGGTGCCATTTTTTTTAGGCAACTACAGTAAGGCTAATGGCATCAATGACAACAGTCAGGTCGTGGGCGAAGCGGATAGCTTTGGGCTCACTCGCGCCTTTGTTTATGACAACGGCACAATGCAGGACATTCTTACTCTCGGCGGAAGCCAAAGCGTCTCATATGGAATTAATAATAACGGCCAGATTCTCGGTTGGTCGGAAACTGGCAACTCGGTTCAGCATGCATTTCTTTATGCTAATGGCAACATGCAGGATTTGGGTGCTTTGGGCTCTGCCTTTAACGAAAGCAGAGCCTATGCTATCAACGAAAGCGGACAAATGGTTGGCGCGAGTGGCCCCGATGCTCGTAGCCATCAAGCCTTCCTCTATAACAATGGCAGCATGCAGGGCTTAAGCATAAAGGGAGCCTTTGATATTAGTAACCATGGTCAGATAGTTGGATCTACTATCACTACAAGTGGGTCTCATGCCATTTTGTATGCCAACGGTGTGACGCAAGATCTTGGCACACTCGGAGGCTTCAGTAGCGCCGGTCGCGCTATCAACAATGGCTGGGTTGCAGGCTCCTCCGTCCTTTCAAACAATTCCGATCAACATGCCTTCTTATATAGCAACGGCGCCATGCAAGACTTGGGCACACTTGGCGGCAATAACAGCTTTGCGTATGCCATCAACGACACCGGTCAAGTAGTGGGGCAGGCAGACACGACCACGAGCAGTTATGCTGCTCTTTGGAATGGCAGCAGCGCCTATGACCTCAACAGTTTTGCGTAACCCGGCTGGACGCTGACCGAAGCACGAGGCATCAACCGTTACGCGCAAATTGCCGGTACCGGTAATCATAATGGTCAAACCGAAGCCTTTCTGCTTACCCTGCACCCGGACTGGCAAGGTGGTAACGGCTGGTGGGACGACAGCAGCCGTTGGAACTATGCCAACATGGGGAGCTTTGGCTTTAGCCCCGGGGAACCTCATGATGTAGTGATTAACCCGAACGGCAGTGCCACAATTTATGGCGCCTACAATGCCACTGTACATAGCCTGAATATCACTGGCAACCGGGACCAACTCGTTACTTTCAATCTCAATAATGGCAGTACGGCGACGACTGACTGGACCACCGGCACTACGTTAAATAATGCAACACTAACAGGAAGTGGCCGCCTGGAAGGTGGACTAAATGTATGGGACGGTAGCCGTGTCAATGTCGATAAAGGCCAGGTAATGCAACTGACCGGCGGCAATGTTTATAATAATGGAACTATACGTGTTTTGGGAACCGCTGCTGATACAGCCACGCTGGAAGCCACCAGCTCTGTTGAAAACGGGTCAAATGGTAAAATCAATCTGCAAAACGCCAATGTCTCTTTTCTGAACGGTTTGAGTAACTATGGCCAGCTCAACGTGACATCGGGTATTTCTAACGTTGCCGGCTATATTTTTAACAATGTTGGCGGCAAAATCATCCTCTCCGGTACGAATGACACTACTTTTTGGGATACGGTGGATGTTGAAGCGGGTAGCGAACTACGCGTTTCCGCAGGTTCAAAGGCGGTATTTTTTGGTGAAGTGTTTCAACGGACTGACTCCATATTCTCCGGTAGCGGTAACAAATTTTATGAGGGAGGCCTGTCGGTGGGAAATTCTCCCGGTTTGGGTGTCGATGCCGGCAATGTGAGTTTCGGTGCTGGTAACACCTATCTCGCCGAGATTGGGGGCTTAAATGCAGGAACAGAGTTTGACAAATATCAGGTAGCGGGCAAGCTCAGCTTTGGCGGCACACTGAAACTGATGTGGTGGAGTAACTTCAGTGCCCAGGCCGGTAATGCCTTCGACCTGTTCGACTGGGGTAGTAGCGAGGGCACATTTTCCACTATCGATACCAGCGGTGCTCAACTGGCCAATGGTTTGAACTGGGATTTCTCCAAACTCTATATTAATGGGGAAATCAGTGTGGCAGCCGTGCCAGTCCCCGAAGCAGTCTGGTTATTCGGAAGCGGACTGGGTTTACTGGCACTCAAAATCCGCCGGAAAAACAATTTGGTTAGTTAGAAGTTATCTAAACTGTAATCAATCTGTAAGCGAATTAATCAAGCAAATTGAGTTGGACTGGCTGAACAAAAACAAGGCAAAAATTTAGCAAGTATTTCCAAAAGAAAAATAATAGTGATACTATAGCGAATCGATACTATATCGATTTTAATTTTATTTCTTTAGGAACGGTATCATGCAAAAAACAATAATTTTATTAGTCTTTTTAGTCTCAACTTTCGGATACTCATCATCTTATGCACAAGACGAAACTCAGCAAAGCATTCATCATTTCATCAGAGACGCATCCATGACCAGCTTACCAACACCTAACAAACATGATAATTTTGGAACAACAATTACAGTCTATTCGTTGTTAATTGGTGTCTATGCACTTTATTGGTTCAGACGGAAAGCGTAGTGCTTATAATTTCTTACGCCTATAATAATGAAGGCTGATATAACTCTGGTTTTGTTATGTTTAAGCCATAAACTTACCAACCGATGACAAAACGGCTTTTATTAGAAAGAGCCAATTTAAACATTGCCGTTATAGCCAGGCTTATTGCTATAACAACTGGTACAGTAACCACGAAACCAAGAAATCCGGGAAGAAAATTGTAGCGTTCAAAAACTGAAAAATAATCCATAAAATAAAGAATCCATGGATGTATGAAATAAATTGCAAAACTCACCGATGCTATATATTTCAAAAGAGATATATGCTTATTCTCAAATTTTTGCAGTACAGATAACAGGAAAAAACACATCAGTATTTTTTGGAAAATGATCAGATCAATCCCATTATAGGAAAACATGGTTTCCTTTTGAAAATTCCCATAACCGTTGTAGATAAATATTTTTGCTGCTGATAACAAAACAACACAGAATCCCAAAATAACACTCTTTCCTTCTAAAAATTTAAATACCCGCTCTTTAGTTATAGAACAAATAATGCCTAGCATATAAATAGGTATAAAATAAATCACGGAATGTATGGGCGATAGATTATGAAGTGGTCGATGAACAAGGGCTGAAATGCATAATAGAAAAATAAACAACCACACCTGAACCTTTATGGGTAGTTGTATCTGTTTAATGAACAGGGGTGAAAGAGCAAAAATGATCATTATGAAAGGTATATACCAATATGGACCCAAGATACTTCCCGTCCACAAGTACTGAATGCATGGCCAGATATATTGATACCATCGGTTTGTTTGGCCGGTAATAAAAACTTCTGCATAAGGAGGCCGGTCCAAATAAAAAATAAAACACGCAATACCGGTCAGGGAAAGCAATATGTAGGGTAACAAAACATATTTCATTTTTTTTATTATGAATTGCTTGTACTGAAATTTAGGAAAAAAAACATGATGGAAAAAGAAGCCGGAAATAAAAACAAAAAAAGTGGTGCCTCCTAGCATTAAGTTAGCAAACAGTTTTTCATAAAACGATTCCATAGGCCAGTAGACACAGCAATGGCCGGCAACTATAAATAGTATTGCCAGACCTCTAAAATAATCAAATGACTTTAAGTGCATACTTTTCTTGCTTAAATGACTAGCGTTATACGGAAGGGCAACGCTCAAACGAAATCAACAACATTTCAAATCATAAGCTTTTAACAATATCTTCTATCAACTGGGGCCCTCGATAAATAAGGCCGCTGTATATTTGCACCAA
>JBBQCU010000139.1:0-8055 GCA_038319065.1 Methylococcales bacterium | reverse complement strand
TGGCTTTTCTAATTGTCGGTAAACGATTGATAGACCAAAAAATTGCCCAAAGAAAAGCACAACCCGCTTTAATAGGCGAAGCGCTAACTGAATAAGTCATGAGGAATTGTTATGAATGTCGGAGTTTGTTATGCAGAAGTCGATAGACAATTATGGATGCGCCTGGAAGTGCCTGACAGCAGCACAATTGAAGAAGCGATCAATTTATCCGGTGTATTAAAACTCTACCCTGAAATAAATCTGGGTGGCCAAAAGGTTGGCATATTCGGCAAAATCGCAGCATTGGATACCCCTGTAAAGGAAGGGGATCGAGTGGAAATTTACCGGCAAATAACCGCCGATCCGCAATTGGTGCAACGGCGAAGACGTTAATGAACGCGTATGGAATAACTTCAACATCTTACTCCCTCTCCCTCCGGGCTAATTTATGCACACATCTTTCGGAGAGAAAACCCTCTCCAGAGGGAGAGGGCTAATTCTGCATGGATCTAAAATGTCTGCATAGATTAGTCCTCCGGGGAGGGGATATAATTATTAAGTTATTTTCATTCCTGATTCACCTGAAAAGGATCCAAAGGAGGCACAATGTATATATGCGTTTGTAAAGCTGTAACCGACTCGCAAATTTTAACGGCCATCGAAAATGGTGTTTGCACGCGCAAACAGCTGATTCATTGTTTCGGGGTAGGCAAGGATTGTGGAAAATGTAATAAAGAAGTAACCGATCTACTTAAGCGAGGATCTGAATTACCCGCTGCAACGAACTACCCCATTCTTTAATATTAGACAAGAGACCCTCCCATGAAAGGCGACGCAACAGTCATTGACTATCTGAATAAAGCGCTGGAAAACGAACTAACCGCGATTAACCAGTATTTCCTGCATGCCAGAATGTATAAACATTGGGGATTTCAAAAACTCAACGAAAAGGAGTATCACGAATCGATCGATGAAATGAAACATGCAGACCAAATTATTGAGCGAATCCTTTTTCTGGAAGGTCTGCCTAACCTGCAAAATCTGGGTAAGTTGATGATCGGTGAAAATGCACAGGAAATGCTCAACTGTGATTTAAAACTCGAACTCATTGCCGTCCCCTTGCTACGGGAAGCCGTTGCGTATTGCGAGAAGGTCAGTGATTTTATCTCCCGTGAACTGTTTTCACATATTCTGGAAAGCGAGGAAGAACACATCGACTGGCTGGAAACACAGCTTGAATTGATTGAAAAAGTGGGATTGCAAAATTATTTGCAATCCCAAATGTAATAGATCATTCTTAAGCAAGGTAGGGTGGGCAGGTTTTTTTTGCCCACCCTGTTCCGGCAATTTTTCCAAGCATCAATCGTACATAGTAGTACCCATTCCGGGTGGTCACGATAAGGATGTAATTCTGACAACGAATGACATCAATCGGCCAAACCCACCGTTCAAAATTGATACTAAACCATCCTTTCGGTAGTCATCATGAACCTGTTTTCACACAAAATTGAAATGTTATCCAGTTTAGAACTACATGTCTTGTATGTATATTTTGTCATCTGAGTTTGAAAAAAAACTGAAGAACCAGACTCATAAAATCACTTATTAGGTATAATAGAGAGAACAGTAACGCAACAAATATAATATTTCCAGATGAAAATTCTCAATCATTATATGAGCTTCTGTTTGGTGATATTCAATATCCATGTCCAAAGGACATGATCCACCTGCACATTCAGCGCTACAATTTCGCAACCTAATCGTTCCGAATGGATAATAATCATTTTTCTTATATCTTCAACTATCTTACCCTTTAATACTTTATAACGATATTTTGGAACCCAAACAATATGATACTGGCAATGCCATATCACATATGATAACTTCTGAAACCGACTCATTTGTTACTCCTTATTCCTGAATTGTTGGCTTAACTAAAGATAAGGCTGTAACATTTAAAAAGTTCAAAGGCACAACCTTAGTTTTCCACCTCCACAGGACGTGGCTTCCTAAGTCTTAGTGAACTGAGAGATGGATTTGAGGCATTTTCAAAGGTCTTACAAAACATTGATGCGGCAAAATGGACAACGGCATCCTATTTTATGTGCGTACTACTGCCTGATAAATATATGTTAGTTAACCTAAAACAAAAAAATCAGAATATAAATATTGAAAGGGTAACAAGTGAGTGATCTTAATATTCCAGTGATTATTAAATGGCAGGGCCAGGATGGGGTTATTGGAGGCCCTATCCCATGCAGTTCTTATACTGCGGCTGTCAAATCAATTACCTGTATGCAAGGTAGTAGACTTCCATCAGTCCGGAATAATACTTATTGGGTAGAAAGTATAGCTCCAGAATTAACTTTTAAACAACTATTCTTACCCTAGTGGTGGGCAGGCTATAACTATTAATACCGCAGTAAAAGCTATTTAACCTATCCCCAAGACAAAACTTAACCTTTCATAAATTTTGAGATCAAATCGCATTTTATTTACCAGTCCTTCATGCCCGGTTACTGTAGAGCTATCAAGTGCCCAGAGTCCCTTAGCACACTCAAGGTGCTACCTTTTGTGCCTAAATGTCACGCACTTCGTTGGCAAACATTACTCTGCTTTCATTGCTAATACGAACTCATGAGTCAATCCTAAATTCTCCCAGTACCTTGGAATAACCTCAGCCTTTAAAACTTTCCAGGCAGCTGGTACGGCACAGCCGCGATAGACAACACTAATAGCCAGTACCACAAAACAATCCCCTAAGCTCGTCGCATCCATAGCAATCGCCATCTGTTGACCCGACCAGCCATCAAATAACCACGCCAGCCAAGGTACCCAACATTCGGTAACATCGAGTTCGGTACTTAGTGCTCCAGCTTTCGCGCCCGCTTCCTGATAAGTATCGCGCAGCCTTTCACGCACCGTATTGTATGACTGCCCCATGAGCAGTGCCAACATATCGGCCACAGCGGTTAAACTGCACGAGCGGGTAATGACCATGCCGAAACTCCACAACGCCAAGCCCAAAGCCTGCGGCTTGCTTAGCGAGGAAAATCGCATGACAACGGTGTCGATCCATTGGTATAGTTCTGGGTGGCGAGACATGGCGGTACCTCCGGTAGATGGATGTTGATGACACTCATCAATTTACCGCAACTCCATGTCTTGTCACACTTTATTTAAAAAACCTACACTTGTAAGCGGTATCCCCCGCATACATAGCTGGGTTTACGACATCGCCGCGGGCTTGATTGCCGACCTCGCGAAAGCCGATGCCACCCTAGCCAATACTTGGAAGGATTAACGGGCTGACGCCTTCCATTCGCCGATGCCCTTTAGAACTTCTACCACCCGGCGGTCATAATCCGCCGGGAAAGTCCAAAAGGGAAAGCGTTCCTGATACAACTGCCGCTGCAACCCCCGCTCCGCTGGCGGCAGGTGGAACAGCAACTTCATAATCACATCACTACTCACCCAAGGATGCTCATACCAAAAAGCATGGGAACGCCGGGCCAAACCTGGAATCACTTCCGGTTGCACCGAAATCATATCAAAATCCATTTTTTCCGCCGCTTTCACTAGAAAATCAAAATCTGACTTGGACAACTCCCGGGAATTGGGCCTGCCCAATCGGGAAATACCATGTACCCAGTTCGAAAGAGCAAGCACTGAATCATTCATATTCACTGATACTGTCACCCTTCGGCTCATAGCAATGTATTGGGGAAGCTGGCGGGCAAAGGCGGGGAAAGACAAATCGGGGGCGGCATAATAAATTTCCCCCAAACGCAAGGGAATGGAGCGGTCTCGAATATAACGGCGGCGAAATTGCACCAGACCGGGACTCAAAACCTGGGAGCCGGCACTATAGGCGAGAATATTGATGTGCTTTGCATTGGTATTCCTCATCAAGAATTCCAATAACTTGGCAAACTCGGAAACCGTAGACCTGGCATTGGTTACATCGGTAAAGTAACGCATCCCTCGTTCTGCCGAGGGCCAAGCAAACATCAACACCACCGAATTCCGGCCCGTGAAATGGCGAAGCTGGGCTGCTTGTCCGGCAGCAATCGCCATATTGGAATTGGCCCCATGCAAATAAATAGTTAAGTCTTTATCAATGCTTTGCGCCAAAGCCGCGTTGATTTGATTGAAAAACTCACGGGTATTGGAATTTGGCGCTGTGGGCCTGTCGTTACGGCGAATGATTGCCTGTTCATCCAGCTTGTCCAAACGCAAGGAGGGTCGGAGTCCTTCATGGTCAGTGGTAGAAAGCTGATACAAAGTTTCCCAATCCTTGTTTTGCCCACCCATCCTAACCGTGGCTTTGCCCAGATAAATGGAAGGGCCTGGCAAGGTGCTGTAAAAACGGGGCGGTATGGGGCTTAAGGGGATGCGATTGGTGGCGTAAAAAACATCGATGTGATTGGTTTCCTCAAGATTGGGATTCGCCGCGAAGGGACTTTTATCGCTCTTCGCAATCACCACCGGTGTGGACATTAAAGTCACGCTACGCTGACAACCCAACAAATCGCCTAAGGCCAACAGGGCCGCCACAACCATTAACCAAGTTTGAAACATAACAGCAATAAAGTCTGAAGAAATGATGAAGAGGATATGACTATACATTAGGGAAATTGCAGACACAACCAGATCGAAACTTTAAAACGCGCAGCTATTACCGCCCGGCTGGTTCATGAGCATTTGCGCCGCAAAGCCTTCATTAACGCACCAGACGTAGTGAGGAATCTTGATATTAGTATACCGTCTGCTCGCACCATTTTGAACAATCTCAAAGCATTGGGCATAGCCAAGGAAATCAGCGGCAAAGGCAAAGAGCGTCTCTATATCCACGAAAATCTTATCAACCAGCTGGAAAAAGCACTGAACCGATTCCCTATTAGTCATCGAAAGCAGACACTGGCAATCAACAATCTTTAAGTTTTCTGGTCATCCGGTGTCGGCCAAAACCTGCCGGTCGCGAATGGCCGCTTTATGGCGATGAATATGGCAGAATGAAGTTCGGCAATTGTCAGGAAGAGACGTACACAGAATTCTAGCGAACGGCTGGTTAACCTTGAAAAGCGGTCAGTCAAAGACCGCTAGTGATCGGCAAACCCGTGTGGACCCCAAATAAGACAAACGAATTAATAAAAACCAACAACCCAATTAGCAATCTTGCTAATCAAGAAATCGAAAGAGGCAGAAACATTGCATTTCCGGCCCTTTCGTTTTTTGCATTTAACGCGCTACAGTGCCCAAGGATGCGCCGACAACATCTGCAACGGTGTCCCATCGTGTCCATCCAGCAACCGTTTGGGCATTGCCGCCTGATACGTTACCTGCGATCGCGACCGGACCGCTAGCATTATTTCCTGTGAGGTTTTTCTTCACCCATGCCGCTGTGCCTGTGCCGATACCTGTGCCAGAAGCAACAAAATAACGATCCCAATTAACTCCTGCAGAGTCCCAGCTGATTGCATAAAGACTATTTTCGCTACCAACCGCTTGTGGATTATTACCTAAGCCAAAGCTAACCAAGCTACCCCACGTCGCTGCGCCATCTGCTGTTACTGTGGCACGAACATTTCCCGTGTTCATATCATTACCATAAACAATTGCGTGTACGGCACTTGATCCTCTCACGACTAAAGAGCTGCCCAGAATATCGAATTTGGCAATATGCTTAGGTGGTGTCCACGTTGTAGTCGGGGTTGATGTCGATAAAAATGCTCCTAGATAGTGTGTCCGATAGACGAAGTAAGCTTTACCGCCCGCGTCGAAACCAGCGCTGGCTGAATATATTTGCCCCATCCCAGCTATTGAAACGGTTTGTGGTGCCCCCCAATTGCCTTGAGTATCGCGGCGGAAGCTAGTAAATCCAAAATTAAGCAAAGCTTGACCATCGCTGTTTACAAACAGTTTACCGCTGCCGAAAATAGCGACGCCATTGTTGAGCTGGACGGGGGGGCTCCAGTTACCCGTAGCAGCGTCCTTAACCAAGGTTTGAACGCTATAACCTGTCTGCGCAACAGGGATGGTGGCAGGCGGATTGATCATGGCCACAATGATATTCCCCGCACCGTCAACACCAACACTGGGGCCTACTTCGGCATTCACGCCGGAAAGCAGCGTATACCCAGCAGCTCCCGGCACCTGTTCCGAGGCTGACCATAAATTTCCTCCGTCACTGCTGCTAGAGCTTGCGGAAAACGCCGTTGATGTTCCCAAAGAATTCCAAAATACAGTTACTGCTCCCGATGGCGCTACCACAGCCCCCGCATTGTTAGCATTGTCGACTGTTCCAGCGTCGGTGAATGCATGTGGCAAAATATTGCAATTCGGAGCTTGCGGCGACGGGTTAGGTGTACAAACTGAGGCATAAACTTGCCATCTGCCATAAAGATGGGCTGCATCGGCACTTCCCGGTATAAATTGATCCCAAATGACCACTGAGGTACCTGTGGCGTTGACGGCCGTGCGGATATTGGTTGCTTGTGGGATTGTTGCCACGATCTGCTCTGGACTCCAAGTCGCGGAAGCGGCATGAACTGGCACACTCATCATAATAGCGCCAACCGTTGACGCTAGTAAGGCAAATCCTGCATACATAACCCTGGAACGCATTTTAGAAATAGTCGAGCCTTTATCCGGCTGAATAGGATTAACTTGAAATTGTTTTAACATTGTTATTTTCACATTTGGTTATTAATGAATAAACAGACCGTCTATATTAGAAGTCTTATATGGCTCTTTTATACATTACGAAGTTAAATTGAACATTAAATTTTCGATTTTTCTCAAGAATGAACTGAATCAAAACTAACTTACTGTCGGGTAATAGCAGATACAGTCCATTAGTTGCTTCTGAAAATATAGTCACCGCAAATCCGCAAAGCAGACATTCGCAACTATCCAATATTTGAATGGCTTACAGGCTCAACCCGACCCTTATGTGTAGAGCTGAACTATGTTTAGTTTCACCGGCACATTGCGGCTCTGCCCTTGTGCGATGTGGCATTGGGTCGATGGCTTTTACACATAGTTGAAGTGCATCATGGAACTGCATAGCTCAACATCGGGTGAGTAATAGTGGCCCATTTTCTTGTCGGGTTCATGGAGTCTCACCAAATAGTTTGATTTCCATTTCAGGCAACCAGCAAAACAATGTCAAGCAAATAAGCTTCCAATCAAATATAGCCCTCTGTGCATAGTATATTTGAGCCGCTATGTTAGGCTTAGGAATGTGCATGAAATAACTTGAGCAACTTTGATTTTAAAAATCCCCCATCCCCCTTTTTCAAAGGGGGAGTTGGATGTTACTTGGCTACATTATTTCATGCACGTTCCTTAGCGATCGATACCGAGCGGTGAGGCGGCGCAATTATTTTTTGAAACAAGATAAAGTTTAATTGGATGGTCGATCTAAACATTAGACATCTTTCTTATTAGATATGCCGCCCTAAAATGACCAATGACTGAAGTATTGCAATTCCAACCCCGAGCCTCGCCATGAAAAAATTTCCCGCAGCGCGCGGCGCATTCTTGGCATTGTTGGCGGCACTCTTATTCGGAGCCAGCACGCCATTGGTGCAACGGGTTGGCGTCGGCATAAGCGCTTGGATGACGGCTGCCATGCTTTATGCGGGGGCTGCTTGTGCGGGATTAATACAGCGTTCCGGTATTACTAAAGAAGCTGCCTTGCGGCGGCGGCACTGGCCTCGTCTTTTGCTCATGGCGCTTTGCGGTGCGGTGATTGGCCCCGTGGCGCTTGCATGGGGGTTACAGCACACGAGTGGCATGAGCGCATCGCTTATGCTAACGCTGGAAGCTGTGTTTACCGTGCTGCTGTCTTGTCTGTTGTATCGAGAGCACATTGGCCGCCGTGTAGGGCTGGCAATAGCCTTGTTGACGTTAGGCGGCGGTCTGTTGGTATTCGACCGCGCCGGGAATGGGGCCACCCAGGTTATCGGCTTGCTTGCTGTTATGGGGGCCACCGTCTCATGGGCCGTGGATAATACCTTGTCGCGGGCACTAGCCGCTCTTGACCCTGGACGGGTGGTCTTAGGCAAGGCC
>JBBQCU010000138.1:0-8063 GCA_038319065.1 Methylococcales bacterium | reverse complement strand
CTAACCCGACCTACTTCACTCAAAAAACACCACTAAAAGAACTAAAGCTTGCTAAGAAACGAATGTTGGAGGTTTTACAAAATGACGCATGAAGAATTAAAAGCCAAGGCGCTAGCTAATCCTGATGTTAAAGCGGAATATGATGCTTTGGCGCCTGAATTTAGTTTACTTCGAGAAATGTTATTAGCTCGTAAAAGTGCAGGTCTAAGCCAGGCAGAAATAGCCATTAAAATGGGAACTGAAGCGCCAGCTGTTACAAGGCTGGAGTCATCATTAACAAGTGGCAATCATTCTCCGTCCCTGGCAACAATTAAAAAATATGCCGAGGCTGTTAATTGCCTTGTTGAAATTAAATTAGTACACAACTAATTGTTATTTTGTCGCGGTTCTCATCGCGTACCCCTGATCAATTGGGTCGGATCCGATTGATTTTGTTATTTCTGGGTGCATTGGCAACAGGTTTAAAAAACCGAAAACTTGGCCGCTTAAATATATGCAGCGGCTTCAATCTAGGTTGATCACTGAATAGAGACCTTTCAGGTTGTATGCAGTCAGGCGAAAATAGCCAATCCAATGTTTAAGCCAGCGTCACGTCAATATGTCTGCCCAGCGCCTTAGCAGCTGCTTCCAGTTGATCCAGCCTTGATGCGTGGTTTAAATCAAATAGGCGGTCAACCTGTGGGGCTTTCCACCCCAAGCGCCGCGCCAGTTCGGCCTTGCGTATACCTTGCGCCAGCATTTCTTGATACACGGCCAGCTTGATTGTTTCCAGGGCTGATGGGCGGACGGTGGGCAAACCGGGTTGCACGGATGGGACGGGTAAAGGCTTGCGGTCGTCAACATAAAACGACAAGGCAGTTTCCAGCGCATCAACCGCGTGGCTCAAGGCTTCCTCTTTGTTAGCACCAAAGGTGATTGCTTCGGGTACGTCGGGAAACGTTATCAATAACGTGCCATCGTCGGGGATCAGGATAACGGGATAATCAAACATATTTTCTCCTTATTTCAAGCCAAGTTGGCGTTTAATGGCGGCTTCAAGCCCTTTGCCTAGTTCCTCTGTGCCGTGCATTGGCAGAGTCGACTGCTTGCCATTCAGGTACACCTTCAAATGAGAGCCTTTGCCAGCCTGAAAGGTTGCGCCTTGTTGTTCCAGCCATTTCTTCATTTGTTTCGAGTTCATGGGAAAATCATAACAGTTATGTTGTGTTTATCAATAAAATAATCAGGGATGCAAAACGTACGGGACGAGGTTTAAGAAAAACGGGGTCAAGTCTTGACATCATACATTAAGCATTTAGTGCTGTAGGGCGGATTCGCCGCTAGGCAATCCGCCACCATCGAAGCCAACTAAACCAGCCCCACGCGGGACGGGATTTGCGCCCACGTTCCGAGCGTTTTAAGATGCCGCTATCTTTTCGGGGATTGATTAGCTCGGGACGTTTTGAAAATGGTGCGCGAAGTGTACATGACTAATTTTGTTTAGCTGAAAAACGTGTAATACTTGTAAGAAATCCTCTTCACTTGGAAAGCGCATCGTGAGCACTATTACATGCGGGACGGGGTTTGCAACCGTGTCCCGAACGTTTTGAAGCTGCCGCTATCTTTGAACCCTGCGAGAAACCTTTTGGACGAGGTAACATAGCCCCTTCCGGCTCGGCTGACGATTAACCTGACCTACAATACCTTATGATGTCATCCACCGGAACACTAAACGTTATTTTCGATGCGGTCAATGCGTGCCGTGCGCTATAGAAAAAACACGCTTTGGAACGCTTGTTTGAGCGTGGGATTAGCCGGAATCAGGTTAAAAATGCCATTCTGGATGGCGTTATTATTGAAAATTACCCGGATGACCACCCAATTCCCAGTATATTGTTGGCAGCCAATCAGCCAGAAGTGTTACATGTGGTATTAGCTTATGACTCTGTAAGCGAACAATGCCATATTATTACCGCTTATCGTCCCGATTTGACCCATTTTGAAGTCGATTTAATTACCCGGAGGCTATCATGAATACCCACAACGATCTTTGCCCGGTTTGCCACGGCGGACGCAAGCAAGCTGGCCGCACGACCTTTACTGTTGATCTTGGCTTTGGTGTCGTGGTCGTTCGCGATGTGCCTGCCCAAGTCTGTGATTTGTGCGGCACGGATTGGCTGGAAGATAGCGTCGCCGAAAAACTGGAACAGATCGTAGAGCAGGCACGCCGAAAACATCCGGTCGTGGAAGTTGCTAACTGGCCGCAGGAAATTCAAGCCATGTAGTAGGGCATGCTTTTTATGCCCTACATTTCGATAGTTGTGTCGGAGGGTAACGCGTTTATGCCCACCTTTTTTGCTTATTTCGGTGGGCAAAAAAAGCATGCTCACCCTATCTACGATGCTGGGGTAAAGCTATGCGATTTATGAGGAGTTCGTACCACGGCTATCTCTCATTTCGGACTGGAAATTTATCCCGTCCCGCTCGGGAAAATCAGTTTAAGGCTTTGTTGCGAAAACCATGCAACCCAACTTGCGCTGCTGTATGATGATATTAGATGATACATAAAGAAAGAGGGCAAGAAGATGACCGATAACATAGAAAATCTTGTGTTGGAGCAGCTACGAGCTATCAGAGCTGATATAGCATCCGTAAAAGAGGATACGCGTGAGATTAAATCACGTTTAATAATCGTAGAAAGTGGTATTGCCAGTCTGCGAAGAGATGGCGGCGATTTCGCTGCCAGTATTGCAGACCAACATCTGCGGTATGACCGGCTAAATGATCGTATCGACCGTATTGAAAAGCGTTTGGAACTGTCGTAAAAATATCTTCTCCTGATTTTGATTAATATATAGATAACCCGCCTTCAAGCGATATTTATACTGTCCGAAAGGTTTATGTGAGCAGAATTCTGTCCGTGTTCAAACCGTTAGTTGCTCACATTGAACTTGCCGGCATTGTCCCAGGTTAAAGCAAGCCAGGGAGGGTTCGTTGCGCGTACATTAAAGCCTAAGGCATCATATCACCATCTCAAATATCCGGCTTGCCGTGCTAAAATCAACCTCGTTCATTATGCGGTACGCGTAGCGTACCCTACATTTTTTACTTTACTTAGGGTTAAGTGGTAACTCTGCCGAGATTAGACGTAGAGTTGATAAGCTGGATAATCAGTGCGTTATGAAATCCCGGATCTTTTTCCACAATTTCGGCCCCAGACCTTTCACCTTGGATATTTCATTCAAGGATTCAAAAGGACGTGCGGCGTCAATATTTTCCGCTAGTTTACTGGAAATCTCTTTGACCGAAACACTATCCTCAAGACTGGCGCTTTTCAAGGAAATGTCTGTCTCGTTATGCGGCTTAGCCTGATCGGAGTTATTGGCTTTAGTAGTTGCCGGAATATTCGATTTCTCAATAGCAGCATTTGCCAAGGCTTTTTTATTACCGGAAAAGTTGACGTTAATGACATTGTCCGTCTCATTGCGCAAAATTGTAAGGTTTTTACTGACTATATAAGGTAATGCAAAGTTAACGTAATCTCGAGTTAAATAACCCATTTCGGTCCATTCACGCAGCATCAAGGTCAAATACCAAGTTCCTGATGACGGTTCCTGAAAGTTGAGCTCATAGCGGCAGTTGCTAAGGCTATGCTGACCGAAAAGCTCACCGATGCTGGTTCCAGCAAGTGCCGAGCCATTGAATTCAGTTCCGGTATAAGGCTTATCAAGAGCCCACAGTTCAATAGACAGAGTACCGCTAATGTTTTCTAACTCACGGTAATTGGCGATCCCGGAAACATTAATGATTACCTGGTTATTTTGAATTTCGTATCCACAGCCACCAATCAGGGCAAGATCGGATAGCGTTATCGTATTTGATTTCGGTTGGTTTGCAAACATAAACAAATCTCCACAATTAAATCTGCTACTGTAATTAAATTAAAAAATAAATACAATTATAACCCGGTTAAACATGGGTGCGTTGAATCTGTTCAGAATTAGCCTTATTCAACTTTTCACCGCTTGGTTAAACAAGGCGTTTACCCGCCGGATTGGGGCAGTAAGGCCCATGGGATCATTGAATTCGATGATTTGGATACTTCTGCCATGAAATCATGAGGTGCCGGGTCTAACCTAAGTAGGGTATGCTTCGCGTACCATTTGCAAAGTGTTCCAGGTAAATCAAACCCCAAAAAAGTACGCAATACGAGATAAGCAAATGACAAAAACCAGCCAATTATTTGAACACATACTGACTCATTATCGTGGCCTATTCGCCACTCTCATTCTTCTTCCGGTTTCGGTGTTATACTGCGCTTACACAGGCGCCCGTAACCTGATTGTCTTTTACCGGAGAAGCGCTCCCGCCAAACATGAGCAAAGAGTTCAAAAGGTGATCCGGCAAATTGAGAACTGGAAAAAGGACGGAGGCCTTGAAAAACTTTGTACGGCAAGGTCCGGATGGAAAACCATGAGTGAAATGGTGCCCAAATACAAGCTTTCCCATCGCAAAATCGATGTCAGCCTATATGACATACTCGAAATATCCGAACAACACGGAACGGTCAAAGTTGAGCCGTTGGCGACTATGGGACAGATTTCCCGCAATCTGATATCCAAAGGCTGGACACTGGCCGTTCTGCCGGAACTGGACGGCTTGACGGTGGGCGGGTTGATCATGGGCTTCGGCATAGAATCCAGCAGCCACAAATACGGACTGTTCCAGTCTATTTGCGCATCCTTCGACCTCGTGACGGCCGATGGGCAGTGTGTCCGATGCAGTCCAACGGAAAATGCGGATTTATATTACCTGATACCTTGGAGTCATGGCACCCTGGGCTTTCTGGCCGCCGCCGAACTGAAAATTATCCCGGCGAAAAAATTTGTCAGGGTTCACTACCAGCCGGTTTATAGCCTTGATGATATGGTCGAAGTTTTTGAGGAATCTTCCCGGAAAATTGAAGATAATGATTTTGTCGAAGGGTTGGTTTATAGTCGCGACACAGCGGTGATTATGCGCGGCACTTTCACCAATAACCCAGGAATGGATGGTACTGTTAATGCTATTGGCCGATGGTACAAGCCCTGGTTTTACAAGCATGTACAAACATACCTGAAAAACAGGCAAGCCGGTGTCGAGTATATTCCGCTGAGAGATTATTATCACCGGCACACCCGGAGTTATTTCTGGACGATGGAGGAAATCATTCCCTTCGGCAATCATCCGGTTTTCAGAGGCTTATTGGGCTGGGCTTTGCCGCCCCGGATAGAACTGTTGAAGTACACGGAGACCGAAACCACGCGCAAACTCAGGGAGAAGTTTCATGTGCTTCAGGACATGCTGATGCCAATCAAGTACCTGAAACAGTCTATCCAGTATTTCGATGATCATTTCAATCTATACCCGTTATGGCTTTCGCCGATGGCCATTTTTGACAACGGCAGGCAACTCGGGTTTGTACATCCGCTCCGGGAAAAGGCGGGCACGGTAGACGAAATGTATGTGGATATTGGCGCTTATGGGACACCACTCAAAGCCAATTTTGATAACACCTCTGCTTTGCCGTTACTGGAAAAATTTGTAATTGATCATCACGGTTACCAGGCGCTGTATGCAAAAACGACTTTGAGCAGAGAGGATTTCAGAAAGATGTTCGATCATACCGGTTATGACAAACTCCGGGAACAGCTACCGTTTTGTAAACAAGCTTTTGACGAAGTTTACGACAAGGTATCGTCGAAAGGAAGAGTCTCGCCTGTCGAGATGAGAAAGCTGGAAAATAATAGTGCGCCTGGTATGCTGTAAAGCCAGCTTAAAAACGAGGGCACGGCTTTAAACTTTACAACTATAAAGACCATACAACGGCAGCGTGCTTATGATAAAATTCAATCAGCATAAGGGTATGGACAACCAAGTGGCTTTGTAATACTAAAAAGGTATTTATTCCAGTTAAATGCCTTTTTTATCCTGATACCAGGAAATTTTAATCAAGTAATAATGAGGTGAATCATGACAATGAAAATAGAATTCGAAAATTTATTGGAAAAGCTGAAATCAGAACGTGATGAAATCATGCTAAAACTGCATCTCGCTTCCATGGAAGCCAAAGAAGAATTTGAAGATGCGGATAAACATTGGGATGCCCTAAAAAACAAAGCAGCTGAAATTGCTGACGATTCAAAAGAAACATCTGAAGAGTATATAGCCAAGGCCAAAATAATTGGCGAAGAGCTTAAAGAGGCTTATAGCCGGATAAGCAAGCGTTTAACTGATTAATTAAATTAGCATAACGGTTCAGAGTCCCCCTCCTTGAAAATGAGAGGTTAGGGGAGATTTTTTAAATGGATCCCCCTCAACCCCCCTTTTTTAAAGGGGGAAGCGAATAATGCGACTGCTGGCTGACGCCAGTTTTATACGACATGAAAATGTTTCCTGAGTACTGGCTGTTAATTTACCCCCTACAACTCCCTGGTCGCACTAAACTTAATATCAGGCCAACGTTCCTCAGTCAGTTGCAGGTTTACCCGGCTATTGGCCAGATAAACCAGATAGCCTCCACCGTCTTCGGCAAGATTATCAAAAGCTTTCTTCTTGAATTCTTCAAGTTTCGCGGGTTTGTCCGAACTTACCCAACGCACGGTTGAGATGGCCACGGCATCATAAACGCATTCGACATTGTATTCACTTTTAAGCCGGAAGGCAGTGACATCAAACTGCAATATGCCGACTGCCCCTAAAATAAGATCATTATTTTTTAACGGCTTGAATAACTGTGTTGCGCCTTCTTCTGTCAATTGCACCAGGCCTTTTTGCAGGACTTTTGCTCTTAACGGGTCTTTTAAGATCACCCGGCGGAATAATTCCGGGGCGAAATAGGGTATGCCGCCATATTTAAGGATTTCGCCTTGGGTAAAGGTATCGCCAACTTGAATAGTGCCGTGGTTATGCAAGCCGATGATGTCACCGGGATAAGCTTCTTCCACACTTTTGCGAGTATCGGCCTGAAAGGTGATGGCATTGGAAACCTGAATACTTTTACCGATGCGGACATGATGAATCTTCATGCCTTTGTCGAATTTACCGGAACACACTCTTAAAAATGCCACCCGGTCTCTATGAGACGGATCCATATTGGCCTGAACTTTAAATACAAAACCGGTAAACTTGTCTTCTTCGGGTGCAACCACACGTTGTTCCGCTTCCCGCGGCCTGGGCGACGGCGCATATTCCGCAAAGGCATCCAGTAATTCAAGAATCCCGAAATTATTAATGGCGGAACCAAAGAATACCGGGGTTAAATTACCCGCTAGATAGTCTTCAAGATCAAATTCATGGCTGGCACCTTTAACCAGATCAATTTCATCACGTAATTCTTCTGCCTGGTATTTAAGCAATTCATCCAGCTTGGGATTATTTAAACCCTTGATAACTTCGGCTTCGGCAATTCTTCCGCCATGCTGTGCGCTGAACAAATGAATTTCATCTTTATAAAGGTGATAAACACCTTTAAAGCGTTTGCCCATGCCGATAGGCCAGGTCATGGGCGCGCATTTGATTTTTAGCACATTCTCGACTTCATCCATTAATTCAATCGGTTCGCGCCCTTCCCTGTCCAGTTTGTTAATGAAAGTAAGAATCGGCGTAGTGCGCAACCGGCAAACTTCCATCAGATTAATGGTTCGCTCTTCTACACCTTTGGCAACATCAATCACCATCAAGGCCGAATCCACCGCTGTTAAGGTACGGTAAGTGTCTTCGGAAAAGTCTTCATGACCGGGAGTGTCGAGCAGGTTAATAATGCAATCTTTATGTTCAAACTGCATGACCGAAGTCGTCACCGAAATACCTCGCTCCTTTTCCATTTCCATCCAGTCAGAGGTCGCGTGACGCGCGGCTTTACGCCCTTTTACCGAACCGGCAAGCTGAATGGCGCCGCCGAACAGCAAGAGTTTTTCAGTAATGGTGGTTTTACCCGCGTCGGGGTGTGAGATAATGGCGAAGGTACGGCGCCGTTGCAGTTCTGAAATTGTTTCTGACATGCTTTTGATTTACTGGACTTACTAAGAAAACCGCCCATTATA
>JBBQCU010000137.1:0-8090 GCA_038319065.1 Methylococcales bacterium | reverse complement strand
CACATACCCTCCGGGCCATCAGCGTTTCAATTTCTGTCGGGGCGCCAAAACTCAGGCCTTTTTCAGCCGCCAACTTAACCGCAGCAATAACATCAGGATGCGCATGGCCTAAAATCATCGGCCCCCAGGAGCCAACATAATCAATATAACGATTGCCCGAGCTATCGTAGATATAAGGACCGCTGGCATGGTCGATAAATACCGGTGTACCGCCTACACCGCTAAAAGAACGTACCGGCGAATTAACGCCACCTGGAATAACTTGTTTGGCGTCGGAAAATAAAATAGTTGCTTCGGTCATAATGTCTTTATTAAGGTTACAATAAATGGCGTAAAGAATAGGGCAACTTTGCCATGATTGAAAGCGTTTACGGAATGATTTATGAAATCAAGAGACAGACGAAAAGGGCTGGTTGTTGTAAATACCGGCGAAGGCAAGGGCAAATCATCCAGTGCCTTGGGAATGGTATTCCGTGCCGCGGGCTGGGACATGAAAGTCTGTGTTATCCAGTTTATAAAAGGGCAATGGCAAACCGGCGAACAAAAAGCGGCACAACGTTTTGATAATATTGAATGGCACGCGTTGGGTGACGGCTTCACCTGGGATACCAAAAATCCTGAACAGGATATTAAAACCAGCAGGGAAATTTGGGAGCTTAGCAAACAGAAAATTCTTTCCGGAGAGTTTGATGTGGTGTTACTGGACGAGATTAATTATTGCTGCGGATATCAGTGGATTTCCGGTCAGGAAATTGCCGATTTTATCCGCAATGAAAAACCAGCCTGGCTACATTTGATTATGACAGGCCGCAATGCCGCGCCTGAAGTAATCGAAATTGCGGATACGGTGACCGAAATGACCATGATCAAACATGCTTTTCAACAGGGCATTAAAGCTGAGCAGGGCATTGAATTTTAAATTTTGATAATTTTATTTCACGGATGGGTTCTTAGGGATAACATTAAGTTAATGTGTATGGGAGTCAATCAAAGAAATTAAATTACCAATGCAATCTGCACATTACCATCATTAATTTTTATTGAGGAACATACTTATGGAAACTTACTTACCCATTATTAAATCCACTTTTTCAGATTGGGTTCAACTGACACTTAACAATCCTCTTTACGCTATAGCCTTGGCAGCGATAGTCTTCTTACTGACAGCAATTATTTATAGCATCAGGATTTCCTCGTTAAACAAGCAGAATGCCGCCAGTGAAAAAGCGCGTGTTGAAATGGAAAATAATTTCAATACCGCGCAAAAAAAGATGCAGCAAATGCAAGAGGAATTAACGGTCAATACAGGGCAAATGGAACAAGCCAAGCAATTGGCCCAAAAGGAAGCAGAGCGCGCTGTAAAACTTGAAGAGCAACTGACTCAACGCAACAAGCAGATTGCCGGAACTATTCAGTCCTTGCATACCAGCTTTGATCTTGGCGAACGCCCGGTACCTGTCATGGGTGACATTAAGGCAGAAGGCCTCTGGCAACAACACGATAGAGTCATCAACCTGTTAACCAAACGACTGCAAAGTGAACAGCAGGCAAAAACCGAACTGCAACAATCTTATCAGACAGAATCGGCAAAACGGGCTGAAAAAGAAGCATTGCTAGAAACATTGCAAACAAACTTGTCTACGAAAACCAGCCAGCTTTCCATGCTGGAACAAGCGCTTGCAGAGCAAAAAGCCATGTTGCAAGAGCAACAGGGCAAAGCTCAACAGCTTTTATCCCAAACCCTGGAAAAACACCTGGCTGAGCTGGCGCGCCTTACAGAGCTTGAACAACAAGCTCTTGAGCTGGTGAATACCCGGCAGCAATTAACGCATTTGGAAGAAAAGCTAAATGCTAAAGATGCCCTGATTACACAGATGGAAAAGGACAAGTCAGCTATACAAGTTAAAGCACAGCCGCAACCCGCGCCTCTAAAGCAGGAAAAAATAGAAACGATCATCGAAGTGCCCAAGACCGAGGAAGTAGTTCCGTCCGCACCCTTGGCCGTGGAAGAACAGCCGGATAGTCCCGTCAAAGAACAAACGGGTGGAGTAGCCGGAAAACTCAAAGGCCTGTTTGGCAAGACCAAGCAAGAGCCTGTTATCGAAGAACCGGAGCCCGTTGAAACAAGACAGGTTGAAGAAGCCATTCAGCCTGCGCCGGTTGAAGTGGAGCAACCCACAGCGAGTCCCGCTAAAGGCCAGCTTGGAAAGCTCAAGAACCTGTTCGGTTCAAAGCAACAAACCGCCGATATTCAGCAGAAAGAAGAAACTCAGCCTACGCCTGTTGAAATGGAGCGACCGACAGTGAGTGCCGCTAAAAACCAACTTGAAAAACTCAAAAACCTATTTGGTTCAAAACAAAAATCCAACGATACAAAACAGGATGAAGAAGAACCTCAGCCCGCACCGTCTGACTTGGAGCAACCGTCAGTTAAACCCGCTAAAAGCCAATTAGGGAAACTTAAAAACCTGTTTGGTAAGACCAAGTAGCAGCTATTTACAGCGGGATCAGCAGTTAAATACCGGATGAAGAAGTTCAGCCTGTGCTATCGGAAATGAAAGAACAGGCTGATAACCCCGTCAAAGAACAAGTTGATGATTCCACTGGCAAAGCCGCAAACATTTCAGATCAGCTAAAACGCTTCTATCGCAAACTCACATCAAAGTGAAATATTCTTTGGTTTCCAGGTTCCAGTTTAGCGAATAATACGTTCAGGTAGTTTGGGCAAGTTTTTCCCCGTCATTAATTAGGCAGCAATGGTAAGCAAACGATAAAGCTGTTTGTTCACTCTGCTCGACTTTACCAACAGCGAACCCACCTTATCCATGCTAAAATGAATCAACTTTTTAGCATTGCTTAAAAAACGCTACAATCCGTTCATCATTTAAACTCTATGGTGCTTATCAAGGTGTCAGAATTTCGAGCAAAAATAGGCGAAGCGTCTACAGGATGTCCGACATCGCTGTTAGATTTCGATTACCAAAATCCGCGTCTAACAACAGGTGATGATCTGTCTACGCATGATGAAAAAAGCATGATTTGCTCATTGCGTGATATCGCGGCATTGGATGAGCTGATTCAGTCTATCTGTAACAATGGTTATTTCAATCTTGAGCCCCTGATTGTATGGGGTAAAGAAAATGGCCCTTTTACAGTTTTGGAAGGCAATAGACGGCTTGCAGCAATCAAGCTGATTAAAAATAGAGATTTAGCCCGAGAATGCAAGGTTTCACTACCATCTGAAATTTCTCAAAAAGTGCTTGATTCTGTTGATGAGGTCAGTGTGTGGCGGGTAAAGGAGCGTGCTGATGCGCAGGCATTCATCGGATTTAAACATATCAACGGGCCTTATCGTTGGGATGCCTATGCCAAGGCTCGCTACGTTGCCGACTGGTATAAAAAAGAAAAAAGCAGTGGATTAACTATCGAATCAATCGCCAGACAACTAGGTGATGATAACGACACTATCCGCGCTTATATTGGCGCGGTTTTAGTATTGGAGCAAGCGGAAGAAGAGCGCTTATTCGATATAAAAGATCGCTTCAATCGAGGTCGATTTGCCTTCTCGCATTTATATACCGCATTGGGCAGAAAAGAATATCAAGAATTTCTGGGTTTAGCTAAAGGCTGGAATCAAACGCCTGATGAACAGCCGATAGATGACAAAAAAACTCCAGAACTTAAAGAGGTTCTAACGTATTTCTATGGCTCAAAACAAGACAATAAACCCTCACTGATAAAAAGCCAAAATCCGGACCTTAAATACTTGGGTGAAGTTTTGGTTCATCCGGTTGCCTTGGAAAAAATAAGAGGGGGAACTGATCTTAAAACAGCCCATAACGAAGTCCGCAACGCAGGCGCTGTATTCAGTGAAGCATTGGTTCAGGCAAGCCTTAAAGTCGATGCCGCTATCGGCTTGTTGGCAAAATACGATGGTTCGGCTTCCTTGTTATCAGTTGCGAGTGAACTTGCTGAAAAATCAGAGACGTTATTGCTGACCATGCAGCGTAAACATGGCAAGTCAGAAAAGAAGTAACCTAGAAAAGGAATGTCATGATTGAAACACCGCTGGCGATGCTTCCTCTGGATCGTAATGTTCAAGAAATTTGTGATTGGTTTGAACTATATACTTTATCGTCTGAATTTCACTCAGCTAGCTTTAGCGAGCTTTCCAGAATGTGGGATAGGCGAAGAAACTCTGAAGATTTAGATTTTCAGGCATCAACAGGCTCTGAAGAAGACGAATTCTTGGAAACTATCTATCAAACGGTTCGTGAAAGAATAGATTACCTGGGTGACTGTTATCCTTTTAAATTTAGCGATAACGATGAAGAACTTATTTTTATTGAAGATATGCTAAATGAGGGTTCTACCATCTACATTTTTTGCTTGTTTATATCGAACGTAAATAATAATGTGATCTTCGATGATGGTTCATTCTTTACTATCAATAATCATGTAAGAGATTTGTTTCAAGCTTGTGCTACTTGGGCCGCGGCTGGCGAAGTTGAGGGGAATTCTTATTCTTTTGGTTTTCCGCGCCCTGACCATTCTAGTTTTATACCTAAACTTACAGCGATTTACCAGCATTTTTCTGATGGTAAAGTTAGAAATGCACCTCTCCCTGGAGTTTCTATTAACCCTAAAGACGAGCAAATGGATGTGATTGCTTGGAAACCCCGGCGAGATGGAGCAGCAGGAACCTATTATTTATTAGGGCAAGTTGCTACTGGCCAGAATTGGAATGATAAAAGTGTAATGGGAGCTATCAAGCCATTTCATGAAATATGGTTTGATCCAATACCTTCTAGTACACCTACGGGCGCAATGTTCATTCCATTTAATATCTTGCCCACAAAAACTGAAACACTTCATGAAAGACTTTCTGTATTAACTAAATATTTTGGCAATATTTACTACCGATACTGTATACCTGATCTTGCCCAAAAAGGATTGGAACTTAGCAGATCCAATAAAAACTTAACAGTCGAAAGACTTGATGATATTGACAAAATAACCACTTGGGTTAACGACGTAATTAAAAGTTTTCGAGGCTCTTGTGTCTACGCTTAGAAATAAAATAGTAAGTCCTTTGCGCTACCCTGGAAGCAAGGCAACTTTTTTGCATGTTGTGTTAGACTTTATTGCAACTCATAACTTGCAGGGAAAAGAAATTGTAGAGCCTTACGCGGGCAGTGCAATCGTTTCACTTTCTCTTGTGGCTAATGATATTGTAAAAAAAGCAACGTTGATCGAAAGAGACCCGCTGATCTACTCTTTTTGGAAAGCTGTTTTCAATCACACCGATACGCTGATTTCTTCTATAGCAGAGGTCAACGTCAATATCGATTCGTGGCATTATTTCAGGGAGTTTCTTAAATATGACCGACCTGATGAAGAACGTATTCCTGAATTGGCATTAGCAGGCCTTTTTCTCAACAGAACAAATTTTTCCGGCATTCTGCATAGCGGACCTGTTGGCGGCAGAAGTCAAAACTCCATTTACAAAATAGACTGTCGATTTAACAAGAAAGAAATAATCTCAAGAATTCGGAATATTGCGTTATTACGCGATTCGGTTTCTGTTGTATTTGATGATGCACTCAATTTTCTTCACACAGTACCTGTGCCCAATAACGGCACACACTTCTATTATATTGATCCGCCCTATTTTAAACAGGGACATCAACTGTATAGATTTCACTATAAAACAATTGATCATAAGCGGTTATCGGATGTTCTGAGAAATGCAAATTTCCCTTGGTTGCTGAGTTACGATAAGCATGAATTTATCGAATTACTTTATGATAATTTTCCTCAAATTCATCAAAGTTTCAGGTATATGACAAAAATACCTAAACAAGAAAAGGAATTGGTGATTACTAATATGCAATCAGCTATGACAGAAAAAAATTATCATTCAAAATTCTTTTGCAAAGAATCTATTAATTCAAACCATATTGATCTATTGAATCACGTTTAATTAATGGTTGTGATGGATCTCATAAACTAGAAAGTCTGGCAAGGTGGGCAAGCGTCTTTTTGATTGCCCACCGTTCATCCCGAAGCGCGACGGGGTATTTACCCCGTTGCAATGTTTTTTTAGTCCGACATGTCGGGAATCACACTGCAATTCAAACGTTTGGGGCGGATTAAATAACCCCAAAGCCGGACGGGCTATGTTACCCCGTCCGCAATGTTTCCCACATAGCTCAAAGGTAGCGGCAGCGTCAAAACGTTCGGAACGGGGTTGCAAACCCCATTCCGCGTGAAATCTCCATGCACCAGCGTTGCAAGATGCTGTAACTTTATCGGTGGCATTTCTTATACCGTGCCATATTTCGCTTGTGTTTCAAATAGCGTGTATTGGAATGGCGTTTCATTTTTTCGCTCGGTAGAAATTGCATTGAAATTTGTAACCAAGGCTTCAATTACAGGATTTCTGTTTTTTTCTTTCCCCCCAACATGATAAAAATGCTCACGGGTAAGAACGGAATGTTTTGACCATAGGGTTTTAATGTATTCGTTTTTCCGGTAATCATTGTGATGCCATGTTGATAAAATAAACTTCCCTTTAAAATCAGAAAGCCTGGCAAATAGTTCTTGTTCGTGAGAATCATCCCAACCATTGTAGTAGTCAACATGTCTACCAATATATGGCGGGTCGCAGTAGATAATGTCTGATGATGATGCTTCGGAAATGGTAAGGTTAAAATCTTGACATTTGAATACGAATTCTTTTGTCTTGATTATTTTGCAAGCCCAAGCAATTTGATTGGTAATTTTCGTTACATATGCTTGTGCAAAGCGTTGCGGCTTTTTACAAAACGGGATGTTGAATCCCCCTTTTCGATTGAACCGAATCATGCCATTAAATCCGGCGCGATTAACAAATAGAAAATCGAGTGGAGAGTGCCCCGAATTAAATCGTTCCCTTATAAAGTAATAATGCTCTTCACCTTTTGATAAGAGAAGCTCACCTTCTCGTATAAGGTATTCCTTAACTACTTCAGGCGTTATTTCTCCTGAAGCTATACCGGAATAAAAATTAATCAAATGAGGATTCGCATCACATAAAATCGCCCGCTGAGGCGCAATATTAAAAGCTACCGCATCGGTGCCCATGAAGGGCTCAATCCACGCACCCGTAAAATCGCTAGGAACAATACTTTTAATCCAAGGGACGAGCTTGGTTTTTATGCCTTGCGACTTGATTGGAGGCACACCAGTTTTTACGATCATTCTTCACCATTCCTTTTATTTACAACCAAAGACAGATCACCGTTTTTGTACTCTACGAAATCTCGTAGCGTGGATATTATTTTTGTCCCGCCTTTTCCGTCCTGGATAGTAATTTTTTTGTAGTTCATCCAGTACTCATCAAACCAGTGTTCACCAAGTCTTGAAAACATACCCCGTCCACAGATAATATCGGCAATATTATTGATACTTCCGATGTTGGCTGTGTTACCGCTTCCACCTTTATCGCTGGCAATTTTCCATTTTTCTGTAACAAAGAAGTGAAAGTTTTTTACTACTGAAGCAATTGAATGCAGTTCATCAATGCTGTGCACTTTTGTCTCATCAATGGTAGCGCCATCTGTCCTGTCGTAAATAATGCCAAGAATGACCTGAATACGAACCGTAGGGAAACTGGATGTTTTTTGTGCTGGTGCGATGTTCAAAATATTTGCCATGCGAACCAAGGGTAAATCCATTGCACAAATGCGGCTTTTTTGGATTCCGATAGGTTGTCTTAAAATCAACGGCGAATCTGATAGATTCATCACTTGCTTTGACAAATGATATATCGGGGTAGTAATTTTGGTGATCAGCAAGAACTACTTTGTACCCGTTGGTTTGTGCAAAATGCAGAATTTTAGGGAAAAGATGAATTTCAAGGATTTTCGACACAATCTTGGTATCTGAGGAAATTTTGTATACGTTTTTAAACACATCAATGAACCCTTTTATTGGCTACCCACTTAAGCCGGGACAAAATTAGAGCTAGACTGTCGTATTTTAGTATCATGAGTTAATGACTAAAAAAACAATACAACACAGAAAATACGAGCAGCTAGCTTAGCGAT
>JBBQCU010000136.1:0-8121 GCA_038319065.1 Methylococcales bacterium | reverse complement strand
AACCATTTCACAGCTAGACTCGATTAACGAATTATCAGGATTTATCATTAAAACCTTGTCGGAGCTTGCCGACTGCTCAGGTGGCGGCTTATGGCTAAAAAATGAACAGGGTGATTTTTATTTTGCCGAAGAAAGTAACCTGGGAGTTTCTCCGCCACAATTGATCAAGGCAAACCAATCCTTAATACAATTTATGTCGAAAAAGCGATGGGTTATCGATTTTGTTGAATTTTCAAATTCCCCTGAAGTGTATGATGAAGTTGATTTATCGGTTTGGCAGGCCCAGCAAAATAATATCTGCTTGATCATTCCCCTGTTTCTACAAAATGAGATAGAGGCTTTTGTGGTATTAACCAAAGCCAAAGTACCCAGACAACTCATTTGGGAAGATCACGATTTATTAAAAACGGTTGGCATGCAATTGACTAACGCATTGGCTCTAAGCCATGCCAGTGATGCCTTGTCCAGGTCTCGCCAATTTGAAGCCTATAATCGGCTTTCAGCCTTTCTTGTACATGACCTGAAAAACCTGGTAGCGCAAATCTCTCTTATTGTAAAGAATGCGGAAAAACACAAACACAACCCGGAATTTATCGATGATTCTATCGCGACGCTGGAAAATGTGGTCCAAAAGATAGATCAACTCCTAAATCAATTGAAAAAAGGACGTGTAAAAAACGATAACAAGATAATTATTAACCTTGCGGAGGTTATCCAGGATGTCGCTAAACAGCAAGCCGGAAATAAACCCACCCTGCAACTGGCAGCAAACTGGGATAAAATTGAAGTTTTAGGGGAAAAGGAAAAAATGACGGCTATTCTTGGTCATCTGGTGCAAAATGCACAAGAGGCTACCCCTGAAAATGGCTGTGTTAGCCTGGAATTAAGCAGGAATGAACATCAAGCCATTATTAAGATTATCGATAATGGTTCCGGCATGGACAATAAATTTATCGCCGAACGTTTATTCAAACCGTTTGATACCACAAAAGGCAATGCCGGCATGGGGATTGGTGTCTATGAAGCACACGAATACATAGTAAAACATTCCGGGTCTTGTGATGTCGAGAGTAGCTTGGGGGAAGGAACAACTTTTACCATTAAACTACCCCTTGCCAACCAGTCCATTTAAGTTGTATTGACTTAACAGCTATAAAAAATAAACCGCCAAATCTTCACAGATTAAACTCAATTTATTTATAGTCTGTGAATCTTTGGCAACTATGACAGAGGGGTATTTTTTGCGAGTTAACTTATTTGAAATTTACACTTAAACTTTACTGTATCCAATGTTCATCCTGCACAGCTCCAACAAAACCGAAAATTTAGTTTCTCACCTGACCGCTGTCATCGAGAATGCTCCGCTGGCATCGCCGTTTGAAAAAGAGGTTTTTCTGATTCAAAGTCAGGGTATGGAACGTTGGTTATCGCAACAGTTTACCAGTCACTTTAAAGTCTGGGGGAACTATCAGTTTTTATTCCCCGGCAAATTTTTCAGCTCGCTGGCGCAAAAAATTGATAGCCGCTTAAATGATGCGGCTTTTGATCGTGACCTGATGCTTTGGCGGATTGAGGCATTATTGCGCAGGTTGGACAGTGACGATTTTATACCGTTGAAGCAGTATTTATCTGGCGAAAACAGTTCTTTAAAACGTTATCAGCTAGCACGGCAGTTGGCGCAGATTTTTGACCAGTACCAGATAATGCGGCCCGATATGCTAACAAGCTGGCAAAAAGATAACACTCTCTATCATACGCCAACCGAATCCTGGCAAAAAGCGCTCTGGAAAAAATTAACCGCACAGACCGGCAATAAACACAGAGGCTCCTTATGGCTGGATGTGATAGCCAAGTTCAATACTGCAAAGGAAGGTGCGTTTAATCAGTCTTTACCGGAACGAATTTCGGTTTTCGGTATTAATACGATGCCGCCCTTATTTTTGAGCTTCCTGGAAGGCTTATCGAAACATTGTCAACTGCATCTTTTCTTGCTCAATCCGGCACAAACATTCTGGGCTGATCTGGCAACCAAACGGCAGCAAGCAAATGACGAAGATTTTACCGGACATCCGCTATTGTCAACCCTGGGGCAGCAAGGGCGAGAATTTCAGGAGATGCTGCTGGAACAGGTTCAGTTTGATTTCGAACCGGAAAGTTTTGAGATAAACGAGGCGCGGAATAATCTGCATCAGTTACAAAACGACATGTTAAATAACCGGATGATTGAGGCTCGCAAGGATCCGTCTTTCAACACGCCTCTACCAAAAGATGCTTCCATCAGTATCCACGCCTGTCATTCCCGAATGCGCGAGGTTGAAGTATTAAAAAATCAGTTGCTGCTCACATTGGAGAATGATCCCGCAATGGAGTTGCGCGATATTGTAGTGATGGCTCCCGATATCCAGCTGTATGAGCCGTTTATTTCAGCCGTATTTAGCGACATCCAACATGCCATTGCCGACCGCAGCTTGCGTTTAAGCAACAACCCGCTGGATGCTTTTATCCGTTTTTTAAACTTAAGCCAAAGCCGTTTTGGCTGGCAAAGCGTGCTGGACTTACTGGAACAACCCGTGGTATATCCCGCCTTTGGTTTGTCAGAAACCGATCTGGAATTGATTAAATATTGGGTACAGGATACGCATATACGCTGGGGTAAATCGGCAAAACACAAGCAGGAACTCGGACTGCCTGAACTTGACGAAAACACTTGGCAAGCCTCCCTGGATAGATTGCTGATGGGTTATGCAATAGGCAATGATGATGCTTTTGTCAGAGATGTATTGCCATATAGGGATATTGAAGGTTCATCTGCATTGGCGTTAGGTGGATTATGCAACTTTATGCAGCTGTTGTTTACAGCCGGCACGGAATTAAAACAGCCGAAAACACTTAAAGTCTGGAGCACTCAGCTCTATTATTACGCCGATCAGTTATTGGCTGATACAGATCCTGTTGAACGTCAGCAACTCAATGAACTATTGGCGGAATTATCCGCTGACATTGCCGCTGTGCACAATGATACGGTAGCGTTGCAGGTCATTATTAGCTGGCTTGAAGACAGAGTTGCTGAACACAAATCAGCCAATGGTTTTTTGCGTGGGCAACTGACTTTTTGTTCGATGTTGCCGATGCGCTCCATTCCTTTTAAGGTGATCGCCTTGCTAGGAATGAATGAAGGTGAATTCCCCAAAATAGATCGCAATCCAACCTTCGACCTGCTAACTCACAATTTTCGCAAAGGTGACCGTTCAAAGCGTGCCGATGACCGTTACCAATTCCTGGAAATTCTTTTGTCCGCCAGACAGCAGTTAATTATTACTTATATCGGACAGTCGATCACTCAAAATCAGGTTATTCCCCCTTCCGTTGTCATCAGTGAATTGCTGGAGGTTTTGCAGGAAAATTACCAGCTTTCAGATCTGATTACCCGGCATCCCTTGCAACCGTTCAGTCAACGTTATTTTGACCCTACCTCTGACTTAGTCAGTTTTTCAGAAGCCGACTGCGAAACCGCCAGGGCATTATCAGCACCCAAACCAACACCTGCTCTTTGGTGGCAGGGCACAATAAACACCGAAGCCGAAGAAGTTATAGCGCTAAATGAACTGTTCCGTTTTTACCGGCATCCACAACGGTATTTTATGCACAGACAAATGGACGTGCGTTTTAAGGGTATTGAAGCGGAAGCCGAAGAACGGGAGCCGTTTGCTATAAGCAGAATTGATGGCTATTCAATCTATCATGAATGGATACAGGAAACATTAAACGGTACAGCGGTATCGGTAAAAAAATTGCAGGCACACGGAAACTGGTTGTCCGGCGTATTGGGAGAACTTGAGTTTGACAGGCAACAAGAAGCAATCAATGAGTTTGCCGCACGCATCAAAGCTAAAAATCTGGGCGAGCCTTTAGCCGATTTGCCTATCGATATAAAAATCCAAGACTATCGTCTGGCCGGAAAACTTGTAAATCGTTATGAAAATGGCAGTTTGATTTATCGCTATGCTGATCTTAAAGGCAAGGATATTATTTGTGCCTGGTTATATCACCTGATTATTAATCAAGTTCAGGAACAAACTACGTTTTTGCTTAGCATAGATGAAGATTTGATTTTGTTGCCGGACTATTGCCGCCTTAGCCCATTGCCAGCATTCCTGGACGTTTACCAAGCGGGTAACAATACCCCCGAGGCGTTTTTTGTGGAAGCGGCTTTAGCTTATGTTAAGCATGCCTATAAATTGGAACATGGCAACCGGGCAAGTAAAACAGCGCTGGATGCCGCAAAAGAGCAGCTCTCCAGAGCTGTTCAGCAACCCTATGAACCTGAACTCAAGCGGCTTTATCACAATGTAACAGACCTCGCACAGGTATTGGGCGAAACTTTTGAGCAACAATGCCGGATTTTGTTGCAGCCGGTTTGGGACGCTACACATCAATAGAATACAATATCAGGCTTTCGAGTTCCTGATACTTCGGAGTAACCCTGGAATCTCATCATATTCCTTAACCCATATGACGTTACTACCCAGAACATTCGCGTCCTGTTCTTCAAGCAAGCGTGCCAAATCGTCCAGAACATCTTCAGACTTTCCAAATCTTGGCACTTTCTTAATGATGTAATGGCTCAAAGTCTTATCAGGATTCTTGCGCCATGCCACGTCCAGTAGCCTGCGCAAGTTTGGATCGGTGAGGCTTATACCTACAAAAAGGCAAGTATTTTGTGTCAGTTTGTTCAATTGAATCAAGTTTGACCAACTAAATGATTCAATGAACTGACTGTGATACGCGTCCTCGCTAAAGACGATCTCAGCTTCATCCGGTATTTTTCCAATTCTCGGCAAGTAACCGTGAACATGATAAATAGGTAATTCATTGGGATCGTGTTTAATGGCTTCAGTATATATGGGCCGGTTCGGTACGTTGGCAGCCAACAGGTTTTCTTCAATCAGAGCATCAAAGTTAAAGGTAATAATTGAGTCGAGTGGCTTGCCATCACGTTGTGGTCGTGATAATTCAACAATGGCGTCAATTAAATCACAACTCGTCGGTTTGGTAGAGTAGAGCGCCCCTCTGACCTTTTTCGTAAAGTCCTTGCCGAGATTGTTTTTTAGATATTTTCCCAAGATGAGTGCGGAAGAACTATGCCGTTTTTGGAACTCATCAGCTGCGTTACTACCCAGATCAAGAGAATGCGTTTTGGAAATCTTTTCCATCATTGACTCAAGGAGCTTAAGCAATAATTGATTCCATATTGGGATTCCCGCCCCCAGGGAAACACCGGCTCCGCAAACCAGAGTCAAGCGCCCACACCTCAGGGCAAGACCTAAATTTGCAATCTGGTTTGTGGAGGCTTCAGTTGTACTTTCGAGGCGCCTCCCCTTCACCGAACGTTCTTTCCGGTCAGAAATGCTTAGTAGATCAACAAGGCGATCAAGCCCGCCACGCAAATCCTGTGAAATATCCAGGTAGTAATAATTTGAAAGATAACTAGGGACTGTGCTCCCATCTATAAGAACTGGAATAATTCTTTGTTCACGCTTTGAAATCTCGTCAAGTGCAAGAGCTGAGAATTCCCGCATCACCCATTCAGAACTCAGTGAGTTTGCGCTAATAACAACCAGAAATGCATCCGCGCCCTCGATGCCTTCAAAGGTTCTACGTGAAACGTTATCTCCAGGCTTCAACTTCAGGGAGTCGATCCAGATATCGTGACCTGCGAAACGAAGCTTTTCGGTAATCTGATCGACTATCTCTTTATCTTCGTGGCTATAGCTAATAAAGATGCGCATAGGTCTTTACGCCTGACAAGTTAATATTTAAAGGTGGTTAGCTTAACCTATTTTCAAAAAATTTCGATGACAATCCCTTTACAAACCCGCTTTTTCATTGCTCATAACGATGTTTAGAGGATAATACAGGCAACTGATCAGCTTGCATTGGAGAAAATTTTTTGAATGATTTTTCCCTAAAAAGCAGCAGCAATAATAATTTTAACTTACTGATTCAGGGTGCAGCCATGCCGGTTAATTCATTGCCCATATTTTTTCTGATTACCTTGTTTTTTGTAGTTCTACTACAGATTCATATCTTTGAGATTGCCTTCGTCAAACTCGGCTTAACGCCTGAAGCCGCTTCTTTTTTATTGCTTGGGACGTTATTGGGCAGTGCTATTAATCTGCCACTTTACAGCATGCATACCAAACAAACCGGTCATCTTGTTATATCCCCGGATCGAAAACCAATTTGGGAAATTTTTCAACCGGCAAGAGAAGGTAAAACTGTTATTGCCGTCAATGTCGGCGGTTGTTTAATTCCGGTTGGATTATGTCTTTATTTCATTTCGCTGCAGTTAATAGACCCCATCAAGATTATGGCCGGCATATTAGCCATCACCGCATTAAGTTATAAATTTAGCCGTTTAATGCCCGGCTTGGGTGTCGGAATGCCTATTTTTCTGGCGCCATTAAGTTCGGCTTTGTTGGCACTGGTTCTTGATTCCGAACACGCTGCCCTTCTTGCGTATATTAGCGGCGTTTTTGGCGTGTTGATCGGCGCCGACATTCTTCGGCTCAATGAGATTTCTGCACTCGGCACGCCTGTTGCATCAATCGGCGGTGCCGGTACTTTTGATGGTATTTTTATGACCGGGATTATTGCCGCCTTATTAGCTTGATCATCAAACTCCAGATACGGCGGCATTTTTTAAAACTTGAAACATGCGGATTTTTGCAGGTTGCTGTCAAGACCGGCCCTGACTCATTTTTTATTGACAACGGCAGACTAATGGGTATCTTTTCAACAGTTTTTAATAAAAAACCAACAGGGTCACTAGCAGCAATAATGTTAGATTAATCGGCCAATAAAGTAATTTTGGGATCAAGTTATCTTTATAATGGATCCAATCAAGTTTGATGTTTGAAGCGAAGAGAATCGCATTAATTGCCACCAAAAGGATCGTTATATACAACACGAAGTAGAAATAATCAAAATAAATAATGCCGGCCGTGATGATTTTTTGTCTGAGATTAATCTGATCGATAATGATAATAAAAAGAAAAGCGCCACAAGCGGAAACGATCTCTAAAGCGGTAAAGTCAAGATTCTTAGTACCCTCTTCCTGTTTGATAATAAGTATCTGGACACAAAAAAGCAATAATAGGATGACCATAATTATCATCATATTACTAATAAAAATGTTAATAAAATCTCGTTCAAGAATGATCGTAAAATAAAGCTCCGGGAAATTGTCCTGACCAATATAGTTGTTGATGCCAAAATTAACATTGTATTGATTGAGCCTGTACTGAAAAAAAGAACTTTTAAGTGACCAGCCCGGCAAAACAAAATCCTCTTCCAAACCAGGAAGGGACGTAGGAATAATCAAATCGTAGGCATCGAAATCCGGAACCAGGATGGTGTTTCCGTAGAACTCTTTTGGCCATAGGCGAATCCAGACATCCTTAAAATCAAAGGGATATTTAGAATAATCGAAATTTTCACGGAGTTTTGCTTCAAAGTACCAACCGATGACTTCAACATTTTGTTCTTGAGTACGATAAACCTCTGTCACGTTTGGATTGACGGCTTCGGGAAGGATAAAACCACGCTTGACGTTTTGAGGTATTTTATTGTCATACTTCTGCCAAATATAGCCCTTGACAAACACATTATTAGCATCTTCAAATTCCAGGGACTGAATAAAAACGCCTGTGGGAATATAGAGAGGAGACTCTTGAATGTTTGGGGATTTGCGAGATTGCAAGAATTTATTTAACCCCGGCTTTCCCATAAGCACTATATTGTCTTCCTGTTCAATTTTATGTTCAGTGAGTTGGTGATGCCAGATAAATCCAATTCCGGCAAGCAAGACAATAGAAGTGGCAGACGAGACCGCCCAAAGACTGCGAACACCGCCTTCGTTAGCCCGAAAGAGAAGAATGAATAGGAAAAAGAAAAAGACGATTAGCTCTAAGTTAAGGAGCATAAGTTTGTGATGTAACCCCTTGGTATCAGCTAAAACTTCAGCTTCAATGAAGACAGCACCTAATGTCCAACCCGAAACAGGAATAGGTTCAAAAAATATCCAGCTACGTTGTCCGGTCAAAGGATTGTCAAAATCCA
>JBBQCU010000135.1:0-8211 GCA_038319065.1 Methylococcales bacterium | reverse complement strand
CAATCAAATTAGCCTGATACACCATACCCACCAGCCGATTTTCGTTATTTACAATCGGAATTTGCCGATAGCCTTGATTTGACATCAGTGGAATAAGATCGGCTATATGAGTAATTTCCGGCAGTACGCTAACAGGGGTTGTCATAATATGGCCGACTGATTCCGGTTTATCAGCCGTCACATCAGGCGTGCGGCGTATAAAAGCCCGAAATTTTTCCTGAAAAGTTTCATTAGTCCCCACGTTTATGAATTTAAAAAAGTCATTCCAGGTGATAATGCCAATGATACGTCCTGCCCTGTCAATAACCGGCATGGCTTTAAGCTTTTTGCCATGCCTAATTTTCCAGGCCTCTTCAACTTCTGTTCCGTATTCAACTGTCAGTATATCCTTAACCATAATATCCGCACAGGTGATATTGCCTCTGTAGCGTTTAAAACTTTGTATCTGGGCATCGGTTAGCAATCTACTCAAATCTCCCGTAGAGACATCCATAAACATATCCATATTTTCCAGAGCTCGTTCCAGATCCTGTTCTGAAATGCCGGTGCGCTGAGAAGATTGAATCATAGTGCTTTGTTTATGCATTTTATTATCAACTTGATGAAGAACGGTTGGATATTCATAACGTATGACCCAGCGATTAATGGCAATCGCCATAACCAGCATAATCGCTACATTAATGCCTACCGGCATCAGAACAAAACTGTAATTAATAAAATTAACAGGGTCGCCTGCAATGATGGGCGTTAATGCTGTCGCCGCGCCGGGAGGATGCAGGCAGCGTAGCAACAGCATAGCCAGAACACTTCCACCGCAGGCACAAGCAGCTGCGAAAATTGTATTAGCAAACAGGTGAGCGCAAGTAATGCCGATAATAGCCGATACCAAATGACCTCCAACCAATGGCCAAGGCTGGGCAAGTGGGCTGCCGGGCATAATAAATAGAATAACGGCAGAAGCGCCCATCGAAGCGACTATAAACGGGTAAGCGCCACTAACCCCGAACTTCTGAGTGACCCATGCCACAATCAAAATCGCACTAAAACTAGAAATAACCGAAATGAATTTGCCTTTAATGCTTAAATTCACTGGATCAACCGTAATAAAACGAAAAAATTGATGGATGTTCATAAGTGAAAAAATAGCATCTTTAACCTAATAATATCGAATCGATACTATAACTGATGTAGAAATAAATTGGCCGATTTTATTTGAAATTAATTTTTATCGTGGGGTAACCAAAAATGCATCAGCGTAAATATCCTTCATGGAAGCACCTTTGAGAAAGGTCGTTTTTTTCATTTGATTGACCATTTCAGGATGGCCGCAAAGAAATACGCGCCAACCTTTTAAATCAGCCAACGAAGCCAACGCAACTTCGTTGGCACGCCCATGGGTAAAGCCTTCAGGGACATGATTGCTCGATATGCAAGGGATATAATGAAAATTTTGATGCTGCTCGGCAAGTTGGCGCATCTCATCAATCCGGTAAAGATCTTCAACTTCACGACTGCCGTGAAACAGGTAAATGGGGCCGGAATGACCGTGCGCTAGGGCATCGGTCAAAATACCCGCCAGTGGAGCCAAGCCTGTTCCTGTTCCTACCAGAAGGATGCCTTGCTCACTTCTTTCCGGCAGGTAAAAACAATGGCCCCGCGGTTCAGACACGGCGATGGTATCCCCTGCCTTGATTTCGTCATGAAGCCATTCACTAAACTTGCCGCCTGGTAAGCGACGAATATGAAATTCCAGGGTATTGGATTCTTGCGGAATATTGGAAATTGAATAGCTGCGCGTTAATCCGTCGGCTCTCTGTAAATTAACAAATTGCCCGGCGCAAAATTCGAATGCATCCTGAAAAGCTATGATCAGTAGCAGCGTATTTCTATTGAGCATTTCATTAACAACAACCGTTCCCTGGGTATAAAATTCCGATTGATCGGGTAGTCTAATGACCATATCCTGTTCAGGATGACACAGACAGGCAAGAAAATGATTGTGGCTTTTCAGGGTATTCTTCAACCCGGTCTGAGCGGCTGCCGGTGGGGTGGTATCCGGACTGCGCACCATGCAGCTATGACAGGTCCCTTTTTTACAGGAGTAGGAAATATTAACATTTTCTCGTAATAACGCATCGAGCACTGTTTCTTCCGGTTGGCAAGAATAAGTCTTTTCTTCAATCGTTAACTTGTACATGATTTTTACCTTTAAAACCGATTCCATAAGTTTATAACAACTATTTTACTTATACAACTTAAACACATTAAAAGTTATATATTACTTTATACGCAACATGGGCACGGATTGAGGTTTTTTTTCCCTCTCGGCGAATCGATCCTACAGAGATTGGCCTTACAGCGCTTAGTCTTTAAAGGGATTATTGACAAAACTATTTGAGGGGAGTAGAAGCCTTCCGTAACTGGATAATAACTTTTTAAGTTAGCTGGAAGAGGATATTCATGAGCTATGTATTCGATATGGCAAGATGGTGTTGCGCGAGTTGCTGGTAAACCGGAAGTTCTAAATTTTTCAAAGGAGCGGCAAATGATCGATCAAAACTTGAGACAAAATGCAGCTGTGGACGCTGTGCGGCAGAAATACGGTTTCGGCCTTTCCTGGCTGGTGCTGATGGTGGCTTTGCCACCGTTGGTCTATTATCTTTGGATCTGCGTCACTTATTACCAAGGCGATCTGGTGTTTCCGGCCAGTGCGACGGCCTGGTTGCAATTTTGGGCGCACGTCTCGCTACCCACCTGGAAAGCGGCCGGCCTCTATGGGGTCTGGTTCCTGGCTCAGGCGGCCTTGCAGGTTTGGGCGCACGGACCAACGGTTCAGGGCATGGAATTGCCTGACGGGAGCAGGCTCGATTACCGGATGAACGGAATGTTTTCCTTTCTGCTCACCTTGGGCGTGGTGGCTATTCTGGTGGCTTTGGGCTGGCTGGATGCCACAGTCTTGTATGACCAACTCGGCCCACTCCTAACCGTAGTAAATATCTTTACCTTTGCCTTTGCCGGCTTTCTCTATTTCTGGGGGCTGAAAGGCGCGGACTGGGAACGGCCGACGGGTCGTCCTTTCTATGACTACTTCATGGGTACGGCTCTCAATCCAAGGATTGGTTCCCTCGACATCAAGCTTTTCTGCGAAGCTCGCCCCGGCATGGTCTTCTGGATGCTCATGAACCTTTCCATGGCGGCCAAACAATACGAGCTGCATGGCACGGTAACGGTGCCGATGCTGCTGGTGGTGGGACTCCAGAGTATTTACCTCATCGACTATTTTATCCACGAAGAGGCCGTACTGACGACCTGGGACATCAAGCACGAGAAATTTGGCTGGATGCTGTGTTGGGGCGACCTTGTTTGGCTGCCTTTCACCTATACGCTACAAGCCCAGTATCTGGTCAACCATACCCACGACCTTCCGGCCTGGGGTATCGCCGTCATCGTGGTCTTGAATCTGACCGGCTATGCAATCTTCCGGGGGGCCAACATTCTGAAGCACTATTTCCGGCGTAACCCGGCCCGGCCCGTGTGGGGCCGCCCTGCCGAATACATCCAAACTGCCAAAGGTTCTCTACTGTTGACCTCCGGTTGGTGGGGCTTGTCGCGCCATATGAACTACTTCGGCGATCTCATGATCGCCTTGTCATGGTGTTTGCCGGCCGCTTTCGGCAGCCCCTTACCTTATTTCCACATCGTCTATTTTACCATTCTTCTCCTCCATAGGGAGAAGCGTGACGATGCCATGTGCCTTGCCAAGTACGGACAGGATTGGCTGCGCTACCGCGCTCGGGTGCCATGGCGGATTGTGCCGGGACTTTACTGATGCAACAAGAAGACCGGCATGCTATCGGCACCATCGTTGAAGTTCATGGTCCGGTGGTGATTATTGATTGCACTCAGTTGCCACCGTTACGCCAAGCTTTATGTACCTGTTTCGATCACACTACCTATATGTTTGAGGTGCATCAGCATCTTGATGAACGGCATGTCAGAGCGATTACCCTGCATGGCACTGCCGGATTAAGCCGGGGCATGATCATATTCGATACCGGTGCACCCTTGCATATTCCGGTTTCCAAACAATGTCTGGGCCGTTTATTGAATATATTTGGCGAACCGCTGGATGGACTGCCGGCTTTGGTGCAAAACGAATTCCGCAATATTCATGCGAAACCGCTGCCATTATCCGAAGCCATCGGCATGAGCGGAATTTTAGAGACGGGTATTAAAGTTATCGATTTATTATGCCCGTTTGTCAAGGGCGGGAAAACGGGATTATTCGGCGGGGCAGGGGTCGGCAAAACAGTACTGGTCATGGAGTTTATCCATGCGGTTTCCGCCATTCATAAAGGCGTTTCCGTTTTTGCCGGGGTTGGCGAACGTATTCGAGAAGCCCACGAGTTATGGCGGGAAATGCAACAGGCGGGTGTCATGCCTGACACCTTGATGGTGTTCGGACAAATGGATGAATCGCCCGGCGTGCGTTTTCGAGTTGGCCTGTCAGCATTAACCTATGCCGAATACCTCCGCGATACCTTGCATAAAGAGGTCTTGTTTGTAGTCGATAATGTTTTTCGTTTTGTCCAGGCGGGCAGTGAAATATCAAGCCTGCTCGGGCGTATGCCCGCCACCGTGGGTTACCAGCCGACCCTGACTACGGAAGTCGCTGAACTGGAGGACCGCATTCTTTCCACCCGTCAGGGCGCTATCACCTCGGTGCAGGCGGTCTATGTGCCGGCCGATGATATGACGGATCCGGCGGTCAGCGCCATACTCAGTCATCTGGACACTACCGTTATCCTGTCCAGGGATCAGGCCAGCAAAGGCATTTATCCTGCCGTCGATCCCTTACGCTCAAGCAGCAAACTGATGGACAGGCACACACTGGGTGATCGCCATTATGCCGTGGCTCAAAGTGTCCGCGAACATCTGGCGCGTTATCGTGAACTGGAAGATATTATTGCCATGCTGGGTATCGAAGAATTGTCCGAGACCGATCGCAAAGTGGTTATGCGTGCCCGTAAATTGCAACGTTATCTCACCCAGCCGTTTTCGGTTTTAGCGCAGCATACCAAACAAACCGGCGTTTCAGTACCATTAGAACGGACTTTAACAGATTGCGAAGCCTTTTTGGCAGGACACCATGATGACTTATCCGAAGAGCAATGCTATATGCGCGGCTCTATGGAGGAACTGTTATGAATCAATTCGTACTGAACCTGTTTGATGCAACCCATGAGCAGCGGATTATGGGTGTCACTTCTTTTGTAGGCGAGGATGCCACGGGCAGTTTTGGAATCCAGCCCAATCATGCACGGTTTATGACGACACTGGTTTTTGGCCTGGCGCGGTTTCGCTTGGGAGCAGAAGACTGGCAATATCTGGCCCTGCCCAGTGCTGTAGTCTATTTCAACCTTAATGAATTAACGATAAGCACCCGGCATTTTCTGATAGATACAGACCTTGAACGAATCAGTACCTTATTGGAACAGCAGTTGATAACCGAGGAAGAAAATCTGCGAGCGACACGTGAAAGTCTGCACAGAATGGAACAGGCCATACTTAAACGTATGTTGATGCTTAAACGCAAAACGGTATAGCAGTCATGAACAATCAACAACGCCTCAAAAAGAAGATTGAAAGCCAGATTAAACGCATTAAAAAAGCAGAACATGACCGTCCGAACCTGTTATCACAAACGGTCTATATCGGTACATTGGGTTTAGTAATGGTGTTGCCTATGATTTGCGGTGCCTATCTGGGGCATTGGCTGGACAAATTGGTGGAAGGCTACTCAACGCGTTGGACGCTGAGTTTATTGTTTACCGGAACGGTTATCGGGATTTTTAACGTGTACTTTCTGATCAAGGATAAATAATGGATCATGAATTTTCATTTGCTCTAGGCCCCGTAGTCATTGGTGCATCAATCATCACCACCTGGGGAATCATGCTGATTATTACGGCAATAGCCTGGCTTTCAACCCGGCATCTGGACATGTTGCCCGGATCGTTGCAAACCACGGTTGAAGGCATTGTTGCGGCCATCGACGAGGCGATAAGCGCTGTTGCGCCGGAACACGGGCGGGAAATCATGCCTTTTATTGCTACCCTTTGGCTGTTTTTGATCATTGCCAATCTGGTGGGTTTGATTCCGGAGCTGCATTCGCCTACCCGTGATCTTTCCGTGACCTCGGCTCTGGCTGTTTTAGTGTTTTTCTCAGTACATTGGTTTGGCGTAAAATCATTGGGTTTAAAAAATTATCTGCATCATTACCTGACACCCAGCCCGATTTTGCTGCCTTTTCATATTATTAGTGAATTTACCCGTACCCTGGCGCTGGCGATTCGGTTATTTGGCAATATGATGAGTCTGGAAATGGCCGCTATGTTGATTTTACTGGTGGCCGGTTTTCTTGCACCTATACCCATTTTGATGTTACATATTATTGAAGCGCTGGTACAGGCCTATATTTTCGGCATGCTGGCGCTCATCTACCTAGCCGGGGCCATTCAATCCCAACAACTTAACTCACAGGAATAATTTATGACTGACATATCCTTGATTGTCCTTGGATCCAGCGTCGCTGCTATTATCGGCATCGCATTGGGGGTCATGTTACCCGCGCTGGCTATGGGCAAGGCCATCGGCAGTGCGCTGGATGCCTTATCTCGGCAACCGGAATCCGAACGTTCAATTATGCGCACCTTGTTTATCGGTTTGGCCATGATCGAATCATTGGCCATTTATTGTCTGGTTATAATCTTGATTGTGCTGTTCAGAAATCCATTGCTGGAATACATTATTAAATGATGGAATTCAACCTATCCACCTTTCTCCTTGAAATCATCAATTTCCTGATTCTGATCTGGATTTTGCAACGGCTATTTTATAAACCCTTGCTGGAAGTCATTGCCAAAAGGAAGCAGTTTATTGATCAATCACTTGCCGATGCTAAAATCATGCAACAGCAGGCGGAAGAACAACGTAGTCTTTATGAAAATCGTCAAAAACTGTGGGAGCAGGAAAAACAGGCTGCTCTTACCGCACTGCATCAGCAAATAGATGTTGAGAGAAGGGCGCAAATGGCTCTGTTGAATGCCGATCTTGAGAAAGAAAGACAAAAAATAAATGTGACTATCCAGCGTCAGCAAAAGGAACTTCAGCGACAAGCTGAAAAACAGGCGTTACAAAATGGCGCCCGCTTTGCCGGCATGCTACTGAAACAGTCAGCCAGTCCAAAGTTGGAGGCACGACTGTTCGCCATGTTGTTGGACAATCTTAAGACTTTACCGGAAGCCTGCAAATTATGTCTGCAAATGGTGGGAACCAAAAAGTCAGTACCAATCAAAATAACCAGCGCCTATGCATTAACAGCCGAGCAGCGGCTAAAGCTGGAACAAAAGCTGGACTCGTTAATCAACAGTCAAATCAATTTTCAATATCATCAGAATGCAGAGTTGATCGCAGGTATACGCATGGACATAGGCGCCTGGGTCTTAAATGCCAACCTGCAACATGAGCTGATTGGTTTTGCCGAGATTGCTAATGAATCTGAATGAACCGGCAACACCCGCGGCCGGTGTACCCACGCTCCAACGCGGGAACGCCGCCAGTGCCGCTCCAGCGGCAAGTGATAAGCAACCCAGCAGCTTACTGGACAAGCAGGCAGACTGGCTTGCTAACTATCTGCCGGGATTACGTGTTATCGAGCAAGGCACAGTAGTTTCGATTGGCGACGGAATTAGCTGGATCAGGGGTTTGCCCTCGGCCGCCATTGAAGACATCCTGATTTTTGCCGATGGCAGCCGGGGTATGGTATTTGACCTTAACCGCGACAGAATCGGCGCAATTTTATTATATGAAACCGAAGCGCTGACTGCCGGCACGACGGTTTTTCTTTCTCCACACTCGCTCAGCATACCGGCCGGAGATGGCTTTTTAGGCCGGATTATCGATCCATTGGGAGCACCGCTGGATGGACACTCGTCACCCACCCATGCAGGGCGGGAAAACATGGAAAAAGGATCACCCGCAATTATCGCACGGGATTTTGTCCATAAACCGCTCTATACCGGCATCAAAATTATTGATACCCTGATCCCCATTGGTAAAGGCCAGCGGGAGTTAATCATGGGTGACAGGCAAACCGGTAAAACCGCTATCGCCATAGACACCATTCTTAACCAAAAAGATAAAAATGTA
>JBBQCU010000134.1:0-8248 GCA_038319065.1 Methylococcales bacterium | reverse complement strand
TATTGCGAACCGCCTGACTCATTGCTGCAAAATGCGGTTGATAAAGACGCCCAGCTGTATTGTATCGGCAAGGATTTTGGCTTTAAAAAGCAAACAACAACCTGGGATTGGTTTGCGGGTGGCCGATATATTAGCCGATTGCCTGAGCCGGGTTTAAAAGGAGAGCATCAATACCGCAACGCCTCGGCTGTTATTTTAGCTGTGGAACTATTGGCAAAAAGCCTGCCGGTCAGCGATTCGTCAATTCGAAGCGGACTGAAAAACATCCATTTACTCGGCCGGTTTCAATTAATTAATGATAAAATCCCGGTGCTATTGGATGTTGGGCATAATCCGGAGGCTGTCAAAACATTAGTTGACTATTTAAAGAAAACTTTCCCCGGTAAAAGGATACACGCGATTTTTTCAATGATGAAAGACAAGGATATAGCAGGTGTACTCGAAATTATGAATCCGGTAGTTTACGACTGGTTTTTTGCACCGTTAGCCAATCCCAGAGCAGCTACAGAAGCCCTCATGCGTGAGATTTTTTCACAAAGCCCAGTGCCACGTGTATCCTTTGGTTTTACCGGTTTTGCTGAAGCATTTTACGCTGCAAAAAACCAGTCACTGGAGAACGATTTGTTATTGGTTTTTGGATCTTTCTTTTTAGTATCTGATTGTTTAAATGAATTTGAGAAAAGGTGAGTTGACAAAATGAATCAAGAATTAAAACAACGGTTGATTGGTGCCGTAGTGGTTACGGCTTTAGCTGCTATTTTTATTCCTATGCTGTTTGATGACCCTGTTGATAATAGCGGTCAAGCAGTCAGTGAGCTGGTTATTCCTGCTACACCGGATAACACAGGGGAAGAATCGGCAAATAAATTACCGACCAGCGCTAATCAGGTTTTAAAAACACCTGATGCGGGGTCTGAAACTGTAGTGAATACAGAGGAAGAGGCGGAACTATCAGGTAACAAACAGCTTCCCTCTGATGAGCCTTTAGGTGGTGAACCTGAAGTCAGTACAGAAGAAGGTGGCGAACAACCTGTTGATGAACCCGATCAACCTATCAATGAACCAGCAATTGATCGCTCATCAACGTCGTTGGATACAGGTGTTGTAGCCGAAACTAATAAACCGTTAAAAACCAAAAAAGGGCTTCCTGAAACTGCATTATCCAAGCAAAAATCAACCCCGAAACCGCCATCTGAGGCGGATGTTGTTGCAACGCAAAAAAAACCAGCAAAGAAAACCGAAACGAGCACGACTAAACAGACTGCAAAAGAAAAACCTTTGGCTACGGAGACTAGCAATAAAACTGAAAAACCCGTTGATAAACCAACAAAATCAAGTCCGGAATTAAAACGTTGGGTTATTCAGGCTGGTAGTTTTAGTAAAAAAGAAAACGCCGTGTCGCTCATGGAGACTTTACGTAAACAAGGACTACCCGTGACTATGGAAACGAGTAAAGGCTTATATCGCCTTAAAGTAGGTCCTGTGCTTGAAAAGAAACGTGCTGTCGAAATGAAGGCAAAACTGGATAGTCAAAAAATACAATCCATTCTGATTGCTGAGTAACGCTGATATGATGAGGCACTTGAGCCCTGTGAAACCACATACTCACATTTTGCAAGTTTCTCTGATAAGTTAGGCGTTCAATTTTGTAAGCCAGGAAAAACAATGATCTGGGTAGACTATACCATTATCGGACTGGTTTCTTTTGGTTTGATCATAGGCTTGCTGCGCGGCTTTAGCGTGGAAGTTTTTTCATTAGTATTCTGGTTGCTGGCAATCGGGGTTGCACTAGGTTTTTGCCGTGATTTTTCTGTTTTTCTGGAATCGACTATCAGCAATACTATACCTAAAATCGCAGCCTCTTTTACATTGTTGCTCATGATAACCCTCATTGTTGGCAGATTAATCAGGATGCTTTTGGGTGAGTCACTTAATAAACCGGTATTAACCTTTATGGATCGCTTGGGCGGTATGATTTTTGGTTTGCCCCACGGCATGCTCGTTGTTGTAGTGCTGGTTATGCTGGCAGGACTAACTGACTTGCCGGATGATCTCTGGTGGAAAGAATCGAAATTGCTTCCGCCTTTTCAGATAGGCGCCATTTGGTTACGAGACCATATTCCTTCAGGGCTGGCTGAATATATTCATTATCGTTAGGTAAAAACAATGTGTGGTATCGCTGCTATCGTTTCTCATCAAGCTGTTAATCAGGAACTCTATGACGCACTGACAGTCTTGCAGCACAGGGGCCAGGATGCCGCAGGCATAGTCACCTGTGAGCGCGGACGCTTGCATTTGCGTAAAGATAATGGCTTGACCCGCGATGTGTTTACCAATGCCCAAATGCTAAAGTTAAAAGGTAATATGGGTATAGCCCACGTTCGCTATCCCACAGCGGGCTGCACCAGTTCTGCTGAAGCGCAGCCGTTCTATGTAAACTCCCCTTTTGGGCTAACGCTCGCACATAACGGTAATTTGACCAACACCGAGGAGCTGAAAAAAGCCCTGTTCGTAGAAGATCAACGACATATTAATACCGACTCAGATTCCGAAGTCCTGTTAAATGTATTTGCTCACGAACTACAGAGCCTGGGTAAACTGCATTTAAGTGTCGATGATGTTTTTCAGGCAGTAACCGGGGTTCACCGGCGCTGCCGTGGCGCTTACGCAGTTGTTATTATGATCGCAGGGTTTGGAGTTTTGGGTTTTAGAGACCCCCACGGGATCAGACCCGTAATATTTGGGCAAAGAAAGACCGTGCAAGGCACTGATTTTATGATCGCATCAGAAAGTGTTGCGCTCGATGTGTTGGGTTTTGACCTTATTCGAGACATAGAGCCGGGTGAAGCGATTTTTATTGAAGAATCAGGGATATTGCATACTCAGCAGTGTTCTGAAGAAATAGATCATTGCCCTTGTATTTTTGAGTATGTCTATTTTGCTCGCCCAGATTCGATTATTGATGATATTTCGGTTTATAAGGCGCGTCTGCGTATGGGCGATAAACTTGCCGCAAAAGTGCTTAGAGAATGGCCTGAGTATGATATTGATGTGGTTATTCCTATCCCCGATACCAGCAGAACCTCAGCATTGCAAATGGCGAACAAGCTGGGCGTTAAATACAGCGAAGGGTTTATGAAAAACCGTTATATTGGCCGAACTTTCATCATGCCGGGACAGAAAATGCGAGAAAAATCGGTCAGGCAGAAACTCAATGCCATTGGTCTTGAATTTGACGGTAAAAACGTCTTGCTGGTTGATGATTCTGTGGTAAGAGGCACTACCTCCGCGCAAATTATACAGATGGCACGTGATGCGGGCGCTAAAAAAGTTTACTTTGCTTCTGCCGCGCCGCCGGTCCGTTATCCCAATGTTTATGGGATTGATATGCCGGCCGCGAACGAACTGATCGCCCATAATCGTACCGAAGATGAAGTCTGTGAGGCAATAGGCGCAGATCGCTTGATTTACCAGGATCTGAATGATTTGATTGAAGCAGTTCGTAAAGGCAACCCCAGTATTCTACATTTTGACACCTCCTGCTTCAGTAAGGAATACATTACCGGCGATATAGATGACGCTTATCTGGAACGCACCGAGGCGTTGCGAAATGATAATGCACAAGCCGAACGCAACTCCGAAAAATCCATTATTGAAATGTTATGACATATGAAAGACATTAACTGGAACGACTATTCTCTGGAAACTCAGGCCATAAGAGCGGGACATAAGCGCACTCATGAAGATGAGCACAGTATCCCGATTTTTGCGACTTCCAGCTATGTATTTAAAAGTGCCGAAGAAGCCGCTTTGCGCTTTACCGGGCAGAAACCGGGCAATATCTATTCTCGTTTTACTAATCCAACGGTGAATGCCTTTCAGGAAAGGTTGGCATTTATGGAAAAAGGCGAACGCTGCCTTGCCTTTGCTTCGGGCATGGCAGCGATTATGGCGGTTGGCATGGGACTGCTGAAATCAGGTGATCATGTTGTGTGTTCGCGCGGTGTTTTTGGCAATACCGTGTTGATGTTCCAGAATTATTTCGGCAAATTTGGTGTTGAAACAGATTTTGTCGATTTAATAGATGCCGCTGCCTGGGAATCCGCTATTAAACCGAACACCCGGTTTTTGTTTTTGGAAACACCCTCCAATCCGTTAATTGAAATTGCCGATATTTCCGTACTGGCCAACATTGCACATGCGCATAATTGCTTGCTGATTGTTGATAATTGTTTTTGTACTCCCGTATTGCAAAAGCCTTTTGATCTAGGCGCGGATATTGTTATTCATTCGGCAACCAAATATATAGATGGACAAGGACGTTGCGTAGGTGGTGCCGTTATCGCCAGTGATGAAATAATTGAAAAAGCTATTTATCCTTATCTCCGTACCGGCGGCGCTACCATGAGTCCATTTAATGCCTGGGTATTTTTGTCCGGATTGGAGACCTTGGCCGTCAGAATGAAAGCACACTGCGACAGTGCATTTGAGTTGGCCAAGTGGCTGGAACAACAGCCAGGCATATCCAAAGTACACTATCCCGGCTTGCCATCCCATGCTCAACACGTATTGGCAAAACACCAACAAAGTCACTTTGGCGGGATTGTCAGTTTTGAATTAAGCGGCGGCAAGGAACACGCCTGGAAATTGATCGATGCTACGGAAATGATATCAATTACCGCAAACCTGGGTGATGTTAAAACCACCATAACCCATCCGGCAACGACTACTCATGGCCGGTTAACACCTGAAGCCAGGGCATCGGCCGGCATTAAAGATGGCTTGGTCAGGGTTTCGGTAGGCCTGGAAGCTATTGCCGATATTAAAAATGATCTTTTAAAAGGATTGGTGTAAAAACGTTGCTTTACAACGTTTTTAATTTCCCCGATGAACCTGGAAAATACACTTATACATCACGAAGGTTTTTAAGATGAACGTGGATGTCCTTTGTGTAGGCCACGCCTCTTACGATCTTGTCTTTTCGGTCGCTCATCATCCGGCCGAAGATGAAAAAATTTTCGCGGAAGATTTTGTCGGCTGCGGAGGCGGCCCGGCTGCCAATGCCGCCGTAACCGTTTCAAAACTTGGTTTCATAGCTTCCTTTGCCGGCTATCTTGGACAGGATTTTTACGGTGAAACCCATTATCGGGAACTCCTTGAATTCGGTGTTCACACAGACCTTATTATCCGCGGCTCCTCCCCTACCCCGCTCTCAACGGTACTGGTTAAACCGGATGGAAAACGAGCCCTGATCAATTACAAAGGCGAAACCAGGCCTCTGCCCTCGGGAGCTATTGATTTTTCCCCTGTCACGCCAAAGGTTGTTTTGTTCGACGGTCACGAACCGCATTTATCAATACCCCTGCTGGAACGCACGCAAAGTGAGGACATTCCTACGGTCCTGGATGCTGGCTCAGTGCATGACGGAACTTTAGCCCTGATGGAGCGGGTAGATTATCTGGTTTGTTCAGAAAAATTCGCCCGGCAATTTGCAGGAGATGAAGAAACCGCTTTGGCTCGTTTGGCGGAAGTTTCGCCTGCTGTCGTCATTACCCTGGGCGAAAAAGGCCTTATTTGGCGGCGGGGGCAAGAACGCGGCGTCTTGTCCGCTTTTCCCGTTACCGCCATTGATACCACAGGCGCAGGCGATGCCTTTCATGGTGCATTTGCCGCCGCCGTTTCCTCGCGCATGAATTGGCTTGATGTCCTGCGTTATGCAGGCGCAGCAGGATCACTGTGCTGCACAAAAACAGGCGCACGCTCAGGATTGCCTTCGCGGGAAGAACACCGTATATTGTACGAGTGGCAAAGAGAAAGCAATTTATGGGCCTACACCCCGCTGTTCAAGCAAGGAGTAATTTGAAGCCTGTCCATATATTGGAGTCAAACCAAAGCATCAGGAAAAGCAAAAAACTTTCTATTACAGAAGATGATATAGCATCAAAAAAATTTTGATCGATTATCTAATTAATGCTTAAATTTATTCATTTCTACAAAACCCTTCCCTGTTTGGCTTCCTTCCACTCTTACCGCTCCTTCCCAATAAATGTTGTAAGTGGTCAAACGGGCATCGAACTCACTATCATTGACTATTGCCTTGGTTGTTAAATTGATATGCTTGGTTGGCAACTCAAGTTTCCAAAGGACTGGATAAATAAGGCCTGAATTTTTACTGGTCCATGTTTCCAGAGGGGTTAAATGAATACTGGAATCGGGTAAAACCTCAGTGATGCTATTTTTGGTTAAGGTGCCTGTATTCATCTGTAGTTTGCCTGAATTATCAAACAATTGATATATCATAATGTCCGTGCCATCATCAAGCATCAAACTGAACCAATTCCATGTTATGGATGTGGTTCTGAAATTTCCCCATTGATGATCAAACCATGCAGTTCCAGTCACCATTTCGGTGTTACCGTGAATCTTTAGTGTACCTGAAACATTAAGACGCGAACGAGAATAATAATAGCTGTCTCCAGCAATATTCATATTAATAATACCATTACTGCCATGAAGAATAGGCGACTGGGTGTTTTCCAATTTCAAATCGAAATCAAATTGATCTGAATTTACTTTCAGATGATCATTCCCATTAACACCAGACATTAACCAGCCTGAATGATTAAATAAAAAACTGTTCTGGCTTCCTGAATCTGAACCGCCACCCGCTGTTCTTTTTTGTGCGATATAGTTTTTTTTCAATTGATGATCAGCGAGCGATACATGACTTACGTTATGCGGGGTAAGCCCATTTACTAAAAAAACCGTATAGTGGAAACTATATTTTTTGCCCGATGCCGTCTTCAGGTGCCCATTATAATACCACCACTCCATCGGGGTGTTGTGAGCCGCATCATCTTTAGGTAATTGAATGTACCCGCCTGCTTTTGCACTGACATCCTGCCATTCTTCTGCCGGTTTTGATGCCAAAATCTCATACGCAAAATAAACGGCAAACACTACCATTAATAATGCCAGGAACCCTAGAATTAAAGGTTTTGCCCTAAGTTTAAATGGTTTCTTTTTTTTGACACGGATTTTTATTTTCTCTTTTGTTCTATTCTCATCGGCATCCATGTTAGTCCCTCTATAACTTTTAAAATGGCATAAAAAAAGCCCCCTCAAACAACTTGAGGAGGCTTTTTGTTTTACTTAAGTTTAAACTCTTTTTTTAGAAAATCCAAGCATGCCTAATAAGCCACTGCCCAGTAGCAGAAGCGTGACTGGTTCAGGAACTGTATTAACTGTTAAATTTGCATTGGAAAAGGTACTTGTTACCTTGCCATCCTTAACACCAGTTAATTGTCCGTCGAGAAAGTTAAGATAGGCACTTAAACTTTTTGTTGGGTCAGTTTCTGTCGTACCCAATTTTAACACACCGGCTAGAATTGACACTGACGTAAGATTAAGATTGACTTGTTTCCCGTTCACGTTAACCCCTATTGACCCAAGAGCACCGGAAGAATTCGTTCCATCAAATGCGGTAAGTAATTCGTTAACCGTATGAGGATTGGTAGGAGCCTGGTTGCTTAGGCTTAATTGCAAAAAATCAACACTAAAATTAGGGTTGTTGTTAGCAGGTGGATTTAACAACGCTAAAGCATCAATATTGAAATTAGCATTAACTGCATAAGTCTGCCCACTTACTAATCCAGGTGCAAAAACTTGAGCCGTTCCGCTGTTGGGATCTGTAAATTTAAACGCAAAGTCAAAAGTTTCAGGAGTAGCGTCCCCAAATCCACTTATTGATAACACACCATTCGAGTTTTTGATAGTTTCAACTATTGTTGCATTCGCCGTCGTCACCCAAGAAAAAACCATTAAAACTGCTATATACCCTACTATTTTTTTCATTATCTTCACCTCTTAAAAAAATTAAATTAATTTGCCAAATAAACTGTAGCAACACTTATACCATAAAACAAATAAGCTTACTAATCAATTTATTACGAATACACTGTAATACTTTAATGATCTTGAACTGTCCATTGTGTAAAAAAAGCTGACACTGCAAATGGGAAATTGTATTGAAGCTAAGCTTTAGAATCGATCTTAACTACACTAAATTCAACCATTTCACACAGTGTGTCTCGACCTGTGCCATTGTGTAAAAAAAACTGACAACTCAGCACACAACTTGGAGATTTTATTGAAGTTAAGCCATGAATCGATCATATCTACCCTAAATTCAACTATATTACATTTCACCCACTGACCCGCACTAATTGCTCTTTTATATTTTAAAACT
>JBBQCU010000133.1:0-8255 GCA_038319065.1 Methylococcales bacterium | reverse complement strand
ATATTTATTCATTGTATAATCTCCTAAAATATTGAGCTATTCGTCAAATCGCTAAAGCCATCTTCTTTGAAGATATATCATCAGATACATCATCTGTGTTACATCATCTGGGGCAAATTTTACAGTCAAAAAACTGAAGAGGACAATTCGTACAAATACGTACGTATAAATACTTACGTCCAAATACGTACGTGTTTATACGTACGTACAAATACGTACTTCTGGAATAATTTATAGCCAGCGTAAGCAATGGAATAGGGCCAGTCGTGGCCTGTAGTTAATTTGAGGGTGTCGACCGATTGCTTTCAGTTTTGTCTTGCCAAATTGGCCGGCGAAGATTATTTTCTTGGCAGGATTATTTTAAATACCAACTGGGTGATGCTGTCCCCCTTTTCGAGTGCCGGACCAACCGAGCGCCGGCTATCGCTACTGGTCTGAAAGCAACCTCCAGGCTCCGGAGCGAAGCAACATTGACGCTTATTGCAAAGCCGTTGCTGCCAATCCAAAAAAGAGAGGCAAGCTGTTCTCTTAACCAGCCAGCCATACAATACTCGGAGCCGGTATTTTGGAACCCTCATTTAATGATACTGGCAATGCCATATCACATGTGATAACTTCTGAGATCGATTTATTTGTTAATAATATCTAATCGTACATGGGGTTTTAAAATAAACTCAGTACTTGCCGCTGTGGAAAACGCTAAAAGAAATAATAATGACCTATCAGTCTTTACTAAATACGTTACAAAAAAGGGATAAACTTTCAGCTTCGGAATTAAAAAAAGTTGAGCGAGTTAAAAAAACCTCGGTAGCAGAAAGTTTACCGCAGTTACTCGTTAAACTGGGCTTATGTTCCGAACTTGATGTGGCTGATGCGTTCGTCGAATCCGGTCGTTTTGAGAAAGTTACATCGGATCAGTACCCGTTGGAAATGCAGTTGCCGGAAACAGTGTCTTTGCGTTTTTTAAAGAACTATCATGCCATTGGTTTGGGCTATACGGATGATGATATTACCGTCGCTATGATGGACCCTGAAGATCAGTTTACTATTGACGCGCTAAGATTGGCGACTGGAAAGCGTATCATTGCTAAAGTGGGTTTACTTTCAGAAATTGATGCGGCCCTTGATGTTCAGTACGGCGAAGACCGATCGAAAATGGATAAACTGATTGATGACCTGGCTGTTGATGATTTGGGCGAGGAAGATTTAGAGCATTTAAAAGATCTGGCCAGTGAAGCGCCCGTTATCAAAATGGTTAATTTGATTATGCAGCGGGCGATTGAAACCAGGGCATCAGACATTCATATAGAACCTTTTGAGCAATCCTTAAAAGTCAGGCTGCGCGTGGATGGGGTTTTGCAGGAGATTGATGCACCCAATGTAAAGTCAACGGCGGCAGTGATTTCACGTATCAAGATTATGGCTAAACTCAATATTGCCGAACGGCGATTGCCTCAGGATGGCCGAATCAAGGTGCAAATGTTGGGCAAAGAGCTGGATTTACGGGTATCGACTATACCTACCATGTACGGTGAAAGTGTGGTTATCCGCTTGCTGGATAAGGAAAATACGGTGCTGGATTTTGTCGCATTGGGATTTGCCGGGCGGCATTTACAACAGTTTATCGAAGTGCTGTCTCAGCCGCATGGCATTATTCTCATTACCGGCCCGACAGGCAGCGGTAAATCAACTACTATGTATGCAGCGTTAAAACAACTCAATACCTCGGAACGAAAAATTATAACCGTTGAAGATCCTGTAGAGTACCAAATGGAGGGCGTTAATCAGATCCAGGCAAAACCGCAGATAGGCTTAACCTTTGCCTCGGCCTTGCGTTCTATTGTACGACAAGACCCCGATGTCATTATGATTGGTGAAATGCGTGATCTGGAAACAGCAAGGATTGCCGTGCAATCGGCCCTGACCGGGCATTTAGTGTTATCAACCCTACATACCAATGACGCGGCTGGCGGTATAACGCGTTTGCTGGATATGGGCCTGGAGGAGTATTTGCTCACCTCGACCGTCAATGGCATACTAGCACAACGTCTGGTTAGAAAATTGTGTCCGGTTTGTAAAGTAGGCAATATCGCCGCCCCTGAAATTGTTAAAGATCTGCGGTTGCATCGATTCGCACCCGATGGCGATATTGTTTTATACAAACCGGTGGGGTGTTCTGCCTGTGCGGGCATGGGGTACCGTGGACGCCTCGCTATTATTGAATTTTTGCCAATGACTGATCCTATACGTAAATTAATTATGGCGCATGAAGAAGCCGGCGCTATCCAAAAACTCGCTATTGCTGAAGGCATGCAAACTCTCTATGAAAATGGCCTGGTTAAAGTGATACAAGGCGTTACTACCCTGGAAGAAGTCATGCGCGTCACATCGGAAACTTAAGATGCCTTTATTTACCTATAAAGCAATAAATGGCTTGGGAGAAACGGAAGAAGGTATTAAAGACGCAGTTAACGAACAACTCTTGATTGCCGCATTGCAGTCTGAAGGTTATATCCCGATACGCGTTGCACCTGCGAATAGCAGATCATTTCTTGGCCTGGGTCTGGGCGTAAAACAAACCAAATTGTCCCAGAAAGATATTGGCTTGTTGACCGGAGAGCTCGCAACCTTACTCGAATCAGGCTTGCCTTTGGATAAGTCATTATTAGTGCTAATGGATTTGACTGAAGACAATGAACGCCTGAGTAAGGTGATCGCAAAAGTTTTGGAAAAGGTTAAGGGCGGTGCCTCACTTGCCGATGCGCTGGAACAACAATCTGGCATATTCAGCAAATTTTATTTGAATATGATTCGTGCCGGTGAAGCAGGCGGCAGTTTGGATGATGTATTGAAGCGCTTGTCTGACTATCTGGAACGCTCTCAGGAATTAAAAGACACCGTCAGCACCGCTTTAATTTATCCTGCTATCTTGCTGGTGATGTCGTTGGCTTCTTTATTTGTGATGCTGACCTTTGTTGTGCCACAATTTACCGAAATGTTTGAAAGTGCGGGGAAAGCCTTGCCGGTATCAACCCAGATTGTTGTGGGACTCGCAAACTGGTTGCAAAGCTATTGGTGGGCATTATTGGCTGGTATTGTTTCTATCTCCAGCTATATGAAGTTTCAACTAGCCGACCCCATAAGGAATAAGGTATGGGATGGCCGTTTTCTGAAATTGCCATTGGCAGGAACTATTATTACGAATAAAGAAACCGCCAATATCAGCCGTACCTTGGGAACTTTACTGGGCAATGGGGTTTCAATATTGTCGGCTTTGATCATTGTGCGTGAAACCGTCGATAATCTGGTATTAGCGGAAGCCATTCAGAATGCTGAAGAGCAGTTAAAACAAGGTAAGCATTTATCGGATGCTTTACTGGAAAACCGTTTGTTTCCTAAAATGGCTATGCAAATGATTAAAATGGGCGAAGAAACCGGGCGCCTGGAAGAAATGCTGCTGCGCGTGGCGGCTATTTACGATAAACAGCTCAGAGTGGCTATACAGCGGCTGCTGGCTTTTCTTGAACCGGCGCTGATAATTACCTTGGGGCTGATGATTGCAGGCATTATCGTGTCGATTTTACTGGCTATCTTGAGTGTTAATGATTTGGCTTTTTAACGAGGAAATAATACTAACGATGAAACATATTAAAAATAATACACAAACAGGCTTTACCTTGCTCGAGTTATTGGTCGTGTTGGGCATTATTGCCATGCTGGCGGGGATTGTAGGTCCACAGGTTATGAAACATATGGGCGAATCCAAAACCAAAGCGGCAAAAGTACAAATTGAAGACCTGGCGGCTACACTGGATATGTATAAGCTGGATTTGGGGAGTTATCCAACGAGTGAAGAAGGTTTGAAGGCACTTATAGAATCCCCCGATAGTGCAAAGCGCTGGAATGGGCCCTACTTGCGGAAGTCAAAAATACCACTGGATCCGTGGCAGCAGGAATACCATTATGTATCCCCCGGTGAACACGGAAAATTTGATTTATTCACTTTGGGTGCAGACGGTAAAGAAGGTGGTGAAGGCGAAGATCAGGATATTCTTAGTTGGCAATAATTCATAAGGCTCAAGGTTCAGGGTACCTGGTAAAAAGAGCTGATTGCTTGCGCCTTTCGCCTTGTACCTTGCAACTGAATAAAGGCTTTACCCTGCTTGAACTCATCGTTGTGCTGTTTATTGTCGTGTTAGGCTTTTCCGCTATTGGCATCAATCTTTCCTCGGGTAATGATGCCACAGAGCTTAAAGTTGCAGCCCGGGACATTGTCTCCGCTCTTCGCTTTGCCAGGGGACAGGCTTTAATTTCTCATCAGGAGACAACAGTTACCCTGGATCTAACCGAAAACAGTTACACAGTAACGGGTCGAAACAAGACTTATCCTATCTCTAAAACTATTGATGTCACCATAGTAACCGCGCAAAATGAGCTCAACGGCCAAGGTTTGGGAAATATCCGTTTTTTTGCCGATGGCTCTTCTACAGGCGGAAGGATTACTCTGGAACGAGGTAAGGCAGGCTGGCAAATCGATATCAACTGGTTAACCGGTCAAATTGAACTTGAAGACACCCAAGCAAGTGAATAAACAGCAGGGCTTTTCTTTACTGGAAATCCTGATTGCGTTTTCTATCCTCGCGCTTTCGTTGGGTATCTTGTTAAAGATATTTTCCGCAGGAGTTAATACGGCTGTAGTTGCGGAAGACTATACGGCAGCCATTCAAATAGCTGAAAGCTTAATGGCTAAAACAGGGGTGGAAACCCCATTGCTGCCAGATCAATCTTCAGGAGTGGATAATAAAAAATATCATTGGCTGGTTGAGGTTAGTCCGTTTGAGTTTAATCCTGAAAATGTTGATCTCACGGCTATAAGAGCTGTGCTTTATAAGGTGAAGGTCATCGTTAGTTGGGGTGATGGTGATAATAATGACAGGCGGATTGAGTTAACCACGTTAAAACTTATCAATAATACGTTATGAAAACAAATCAGGTAAAAGTTACAAGGTACAAGGCTCAACCGGCCAGTTCCTTTAACCTTGCACCTTTTACCTTGCACCAAGCGACTAAAGGCTTTACCCTGATAGAAGTGCTCATCGCCATGACACTGTTAAGTCTTATGGTAGTTTTACTGTTCGCCAGTCTAAAAATTTGTGCTGATAGCTGGGAAAAGGGTGAAAGCAAAATAACCGATGTGAATGAAGTCGCAGTTGTTTATAATTTTTTTCAACGGCACTTATCTGTAGCAAAGCCTTTATGGGACGATTTCTCATCAGAAGAAGAGAAGACTTTTTCTTTTCAAGGCAAAGCTCATTCTTTGAAATTTATTTCCGCTTTCCCTGCAAGTGCGGATAGATCGGGTTTGCAGTTATTTTCCTTGGATTTGCAGGAAGAAGATAATGACCAGGTTATCAAAGTGACTTTGACGCCATTTTTCCCGGCAGCAGAGGGCGAAGAATGGCACAAGGAGGAAGTTACGTTAATAAAGCACGTAAACGGATTTACGATGGCTTATTTTGGATCTGATGACGGGGTAAGCGAGGGTAGTTGGCAGGAGGAATGGCTGGATAAAGAAGTTTTGCCTCGATTAGTTAAAATCAACATCGAACTGGAAAATGGAATCTTCTGGCCGGAGATGGTTATTGATCTTAAAGTTACAGGTGCAGCTAACAACGCAGACCTTAATATAGATAGTACAAGCAATCCTGGTAATACGCTCAATTCACAAAATATAGATAATCCTGGTTCGATCCGGTGATAAAGCAAAAGGGCTTGGCACTGGTTCTGGTGTTATGGGTATTGAGTTTACTGACTATTATGGCGGGCAGTTTTGCTCTCAGCATGCGCCGGGAAGCGTCTATTATTGCGGGTATTCGAAATAATGCACAGGCCTTGGCGGTTGCAGAGTCGGGGATTGCAATGGCAGAAATGATGCTGCTGAATCCTGATCAGAATAAACGCTGGCGGGCAGATGGCAGTATTTACGAGATAAACTCAGCGGATGCCAAAGTTCGCGTACGGCTGTTATCCGAAACGGGTAAAATAGACATTAATAAAGCTGATGAAACCTTATTAAAAGGGCTTATGGCTCAAGCTCCCATAGATGAAGAGCGGCAATCCAAGCTGGTCGGCGCCATTCTCGACTGGCGTGATAAAGATGATCTGGTGCATATAGACGGCGCGGAAAAAAGAGAATATAAGGATGCCGGTTTAAGCTACGAGCCCAGAAACAAACCATTTCAGGCAATTGAAGAATTGCAGCTGGTATTAGGCATGGATAAGACCGTCTTTATGTGGATTGAACCGTTAGTTACTGTTTATTCCGGACAGCAGCAAGTCAATTTGCAACAGGCGTCTAAAGAGGTTTTGCAGGTAATTCCTGGTTTGGATACGGGCCAGATAGATTCCTATCTTACTGCCAGATTGGAAAGTGCGATAAACAACCTGCCTGCTCCGCCATTCCCATCAATTTCAGGACTTAATAACGCAGCCGGACAAAATATGGTGCTTACCCTTGTTTCTGAAGCACTCCTGGATGATGAATCAAGTGCCGTGATAATTACTATAATAAAACAATCCGACGGAACTCAATCAACCCCATTTCAGATATTGAAATGGCAGAATGTAACGGCAAATGATGTTTCATTATTTACCGGCGCAATGAGTGAATTATTAGTGAAACAGTATGCTGAGCCTGAATTCGACAATTGATCTGGACTTTAAGCAGTTCTTCCGCTGGTGGAAGCGGGAACTTGGCTTTTTAGTACCTGAAAAGATAAAACCATTTTTTAATGACAAACAAAGCTTCATCATCGTAAGTCCTGAAGGCAGTCAGTTAGTGCTGACCTATACCCATGATGGGCTAACCGGACATTTGGCGACGCTGGATCGAGGAGACAGAGAATTTTCATTTCAGGGCCTTTATGAAAAAGATGAACGTTTGGCTAAAGCCAATATAGTACTCAGATTAACGGGTCAGGATGCTATTCAAAAAGAGCTTGGCTTACCCGCTGCGGCAAAGGAAAACCTTTATCAGGTCGTCGCTTACGAGCTTGATAAATATACGCCGTTTAAGGCGGAACAGGTTTATTTTGCCGTTAAGCCGCTGGATGGCGTGAATGAACCAGGGCAAATCAGAGTCATGCTGATATTAACAACCAGAGAAGTTCTTGATGGGCTCTATGAGGATATGAAGGCGATAGGCTTATTCCCGCTATTTGCTGATTATGAAGGGTTTGCTAATAATCTTGATCAACTCGATGATAGTTATAATCTGTTACCCGAAAGGCTAAGGCAAAAAACTGCAAAAGTTCCTGGTTTAATACATACGGCACTGATAACGTTGACGTGTTTGCTGCTGGTTGCTGTTATAGCGATGCCCGTCTGGTTTGAATATCAAACAGTTAACGCATTACAATTAAAGGCCGATTCGCTGGAAAAAGATGCCAAAAAGGTTAAAGCATTGCAGTCAGATATTGATGCCATGATAGCCGAAACCCGTCAGTTGATTGAAGAAAAAAACACGGCACCTGAAGTCATTGTGATGTTAAATACCTTAAGCTCATTAATCAAGGATGATACCTGGCTGAGCTATGCACAATACTCAGACGGGCATTTGCAAATACAAGGGGAATCGCCGGCCGCTTCTTCACTGATTGCCGTTTTGGAAGCCTCCGATATATTTGTTAATGCCCGATTTGCTTCGCCAGTTACCCAGGATAGCATCAGCAAACTTGAGAGATTTCAGATTACTGTTGATGTGGAAAAAGCGGGGGCACATTAATGGCGGGTAAAGATAAAAAATTCGATATCTTCGCCCCTGCACTTCAACAACGCTGGATAGCCGTAGGCCTATTAATAGCCGTAGTACTGGTTATTATTCTGGTTCTTATTGTTCCTGTGGTAAGCAAGGAAATGGAGCTAAATGAAACTAAAAATAATCTCGTTTTCAGACTACAGCAATATGAGCGCATTTTGGCAAAAAAAGAGTCTGTTATTGACAGTATGGCCAAAATTAAACAGCAGCATGAGAAGCAAGGCTATTTTAATAGCCAAACAACTGATGCTTTAGCCTCTGCTGAAATGCAGGAATTTATAAAAAAAGCGATCGTCGATGCGGGTGGGCAATTAAGCAGTACTCAGGCCCTTCCCGTCAGTAATAAAGATAAATTCAGCCGGATAACCGTTAGAGTAAGAATGACAGGAAATAGTGAAGTATTACGGGCAGTGCTGTACAAAATAGAAACATCCACCCC
>JBBQCU010000132.1:0-8268 GCA_038319065.1 Methylococcales bacterium | reverse complement strand
CAGGAGGGCCGATTGTTCATGTTGCAGAGCCGCGCCGGAAAGCGCACGCCTTATGCCGCAGCCCGCATTGCACTTGACCTGCTCGACGAGGGCCTTATCAGTAAAGGCCTCGCGCGTGAGCGTACCGCCGGGCTGGACCGGGAAGCCTTGGCGAGGTCTCGCATCGTCGCCCCTGGTGGCGGAGCTTTGGTGCCACTCGCGCGGGCTGCTTCCGCGAGCAGCGGGGTGGCCATCGGCGAGATCGCCCTCGATGAAACACGTGCCGTCGCCCGCCACGGTGCCGGTGTGCCGGTCGTTCTGGTGCGTCGTGACGCGGAAACCAACGATATCACCGCCCTGGAATCGGCCTCGGGATTGCTCACGCAACGTGGCGCGCGCACATCCCATGCCGCCGTCGTAGCCCGTCAATTGGGAAAGGTCTGTCTCGTCGGCTGTAAGGAACTGCAAATCGATGAAACCACACGCACAATCAAAATTGGTGACACGACGCTGAATGAGGGCGATCTGCTGACTCTCGACGGCAATGAGGGCGCGCTCTATGCGCTAGCAGTTGAGACTGAGATCGAATATCCTGTTGAACTTCTGGCGCGATTGGAATCGCTCAGAGAACGAGGCTGAGCTTACAATTGAATTCATTTTGTATAATCGTGCCGATTTAACGCTTGATGCTTATACAAAAATGCAGTTAACGCATCTTAACAGAAATGTTGCGGACGGGTTTGCAAAACCCGTCCGGCTCTAGTACGAATAGAGGTGATAGTTAAAACCATTCTACGAGCTAGCAAACCGCCATGCCAACATAAAGCACCATATATGATAAATTCACCAGACATAAAAAATCTCCTGGAAAATTCCGAGGGAGGTCTCGTTAGTGTGACTCCCTTCTTGGAGTTCCCAACGTGGACGTTGTGGACGCGCGAAAAACGTTGCGGTCACGTTTGCATGACCCGTTCGACTGAAGCTGCATGACTATTTTATCTGGCTTTCTTGTTCGTTTGCTTCAATCTCATAACAAGGTTTATCGCCAGGATAACGCTGCACAAAGGGTTTTAGCGTGACCAGAAGAGGCATGGAATCCGTATTGCCTTCACTCGTCCAAAGCCGGACCAAAGCGGATTGTTCTCTAGCACTGCCATTTTGCGATTTTCCCTCTTCTCGCCCTACGGGATTATCAGTCCCATGGTTTGCAGAATTATGTGGTGAGTCTTTAGAAGAAGCATCATCAGTGGTTTTTTTGGATTTTTCCTGTTCCTTAGGCTGTTGCGCAAGGAGTGAGAGGAGTGAGTTCAAGGGCCCTTGCAACAGCACACCGGTGTTGTTAGTGCCTGATGTATTTACACCCGCTTGTTTCACGTCCTTGTTCTCGTCCTTGTATGCTGGCATTGTGTCGCCGGCTGCGGGTTTTACACATTGAAATGTTGCCATCACCGCTTTCATATCCGGCAATACTTCGATGCTATCCGCTTTCTGATTGCCAAGCAAAACCACTGTGCTGCGCCATAAACGAATACCTTCCAATAGTAGGACACCTTTTCGCCCGACTTCAATTTCTTGCTTGTGATCGGGATCATAGTTTTGGTGTGACAAATAGGGGGTTTTAAACACTTCATACCTAAGTTTTTGATTAATCTCATGCGGGTGTCCAGGAACTTTAATGGTAAATGAAGGAGATTGGCTGCCGCGGGAATCGCAGAGAGAAGAAATGATAGCACCCAATTTCGGCTCTGTTAGCCAACATTTATTCACTTGCACATTGACCGCATGCCACCAGCTTGGAATAGAAATTAACGCGCTTAGCTGGTAATGGCCTGGGAGTTGCCGAAACTCGGGATTACCAGACAAAGCAGTGCCACCTGTCAATCTAGGCTGTATAACCCAACCAAAGCGGGTTTCAGTATTGAGTTCGCGATCCAATATTTCCAATTCTTTTTCAAGTGTGCTTAATTGTTGTGTCAGATCTTTTGTATGGTTGTCGCCTCTCAGCAACGCCGTAATTAACTGCTCTTTTTGTTTGTTGAGCAGCGCAATGTACTGAGTTTGCATTTGCGGAGTCATTGCCTCATAGGGTTCGCGATCCAATATGTCCAATTCTTGTTCAAGTGTGCTTAATTGTCGTGTCAGATCTTTTGTATGGTTGTCGCCTCTCGGCAATGACGTTTTAATCCAGTCATTTAACTGCTCTTTTTGTTTTTTGAGCAGTTCAATTCGCTGGGTTTGCATTTCAAGGGTCATTGCAGTAAATGGTTCGGGTTTTTCCTCATATTGCCAATCACCAAAACCAATCACTAATGGATACCGCTCCAATATTTCCAATTCTTTTTCAAGTGTGCTTAATTGTTGCATCAGACCTTCTGCCTTGTTACCGTCTCCCTGCAATGCCGCACTAATTAGGATATTTAACTGCTGTTTTTGTTTGTTGAGCAGCGCTATGCGCTGAGTTTGAATTTGCGGAGTCACTGCATAGGAAAAGGTTTGTGTTACCTTCTCTGTGAGTTTTTCCATTAACAATTCATTTGCTCCCGGTCGTTCAGTGAGCACCAAACGGCATTTCTGCATATCACAGCCCTCGACAACAGCAGTAAAGTAATCGTCAAGTATACCCAGCCTTATAGCTTGGTAATTCACTATTAGTTGCTTGAGATTATTTAGCGCGCGATGAAGCCCTTCATCAGGATAATCCGGAGATAGCTCGCAGTTTTCAGTATAGGGTCCGATGTATTTATAGCTATCTTGATGGAAAAATGGGGTTTTTTCATCTGGCTTGCCGCAAACATAGGGCCTAGTCAGTTCTTCGACCACTCTTGGATACCACTCGATTTTAACTGGATAGGTTTTGACCAAGATTCTGATTTTTTCCTGCGGTATAGCAGACACCGCACTTAATCGCTCCAATAAACCCATGACGACAATTAAGCGATTAGTTGGCTTAGGTGATTGGAAACAGGGAAAACTCTGCCAATCCCGAAAGTCAGCCTCATTCACAGACTTTTTATCATAAGGTTTTACCTCAAAAAAATGGCCCATGGCCTTATACAATGCATCATTAGGCTTCTCATTATCTGGTGTTGGGAGACAAGCCTGTAAAATTTTGTGGCTGAATTCCCTAGCATTATCCTCAGTAAGGCCAGTGTGTTTTTTTATATCTTCAAAAAAATGCACAACGCTTTTATTATTTTTGGCTTGATCGAAGCTAAGTGAATAGCTACCGATTAACTTTTCAACTTCGCAAAAAAACGGATTATCATGCCCGGTACAATCGTAGAAAACATCAGATGCTGAAGTATTTTTAGGATCCGAAGATACCGAAGCATTTTTAGGCGCCGAGCAGATTATTTGTTCCTGCTTTGAAGGATTATTTTGTTGATAAAGCTTTTCGCTAAGGGTTTTTACTTCTTCGCATATTTTGTTTCTTAAAAAACCTTCAAAAATAGCCTGCTCGTCGGATGGAAAGGGGTCGTTGTCTGAAAAGGGGTTATACTTGGTTGTGTCCGAACTGAGAATTTCAAACAATTTGGTTTTGTCAAAAATAAGACTATCCACCAAGGTTTGCATTTCACCCGCCCATTCCTTGAAGAAGGCTTCTTTATTTACTTTTGTGTTGTTAGCTTTATCATCGGGAGTAACTGTGACTAAAATTGCTGCAGATGCGTGTGTATAGGGGCCAGGAATAATAGCAGTGTCGAAATTCAGACGATACAGTGTGTTGCCTTCAATGTCATGACGGTCATCCAGTTGCGTACGCATCAATTCATTACGGACTTTATCACGATAATCCAACATATCCGTAAATGTATCGACCGGCGAAGCGGCGATATCCTGGGGTACTTTCTCCAAACTGGCGGCATCGGACTGCATGGGCGCCTGACTTTGCCCTGTTTCATTGCCGTCGGTTTTAGTAGACTTAGCAGCCAATGCGAGTTGCTGGTTACGAGCGCTGCTCATTCTTGCTTCCGGCGAAAGAAAATCTTCCCGCTTGAGCTTCGTTAGCTGTTCATTCAACCAGGCTTCTTCACGGAATCGGTCATTCACCAAGCGTTCACGGGTATAGACCTTAGGCTCATCAACTATAATTTCGCCCTTGGTTTCCCAATGCACCTCGGATACGACAAAAAAGGAAATCAATGCCAATACTAGAATAAAAATAAATCCGGTAATCCATCCGCCAGGAATTTCTTTTATCCATCCAGAAAACTCATCGACATATTGTTTTATTTTCTCCCGCATAATTTTTCGTCTCCGTTATTATTGCTTCGGCTCTGGAAACGATGATTCCAACTCCGAGAGGACCAGTTCGATCAAGTCCTTTTTAGTCAAGCGGCAAAATAAGGTTTCATGACTATCGAAGCTTTGGTTTTCAAACAGCTTATTGGATGGAGCTCCGCCGCCGCAGTAGGAATAATAAGCACAATGGGTTTGGCAGCGTTTAATGCCTTTTTGGATTTCTCGATGCGTGCGAAGCAAGGCTGGATGTTTGAGGACTTCCTCAAGCGAATGGGTATGAACATTGCCAAACACAAAGTTATTAAATTCAGGATTCGCAACCCCCAGCAGTTCGGGCGAAAAAGTGCTTAGGTTACCCTCCACGTCCATACTCAGAATGGCAAAAGGCTCAATTTGATGGTTCCAGATAGGAAGTTTCGTTGTGCCAATTAAGCCGATAGTCGCGTCAAATTCTCGAACGGCAAGCACACCGGGCGGTAATTCTTTCATTCGATACAGAAAACGGCGCAAAAAATTGCTGTACGCTTCAACCATCTGGGCTTGTTGCAACGAGGACTGGCGGTGAGGCCCTTCTATTTCCTCGACATTGAAACAAACCCGCTTTATACCGTTGGCAACATAGAAATCGAAAAACTCATCGGCTGCACCAAGCGATTGTGCGGTTAGCACGGTGATGACGTGAAAATCAACACCCGCTTGTTGAAGTTGCCGGATTCCATCTAACGTCGCTCCAAAGGTGCCTTTACCCGAACGAGTGATCCGATGCTTGTCATGGAATGGTTGCGGGCCGTCAATGCTTATGCCTATACCAATGGCGCGTTCGACAATCAACTCCACCCATTCAGCGTTAATCAGCATCCCGTTAGTTTGTATACAATGGTTGACCGTCAGGGTGCCAGGCAGGTATTTATCAATAATGGAAAAGACTTCACGGTAGTAGGCAGGAGGCAAAACTAAAGGCTCGCCCGCATGCCATACAATGCTAAGGCGTTCTCCGAGAAAGGGGCTGTTAAAAACTCTACGACAAAGCCAATCTAAGGTTTCTACTGTAAGCCTTTTGCGATCGCCCCGATTCGAAAGATAACAGTAAGAACAATCAATGTTGCAAAAAGGGGTAGGTTGGAGAATTAAAAGCTCAATGGCTGACGGATTGATGCGGTTCAATACCGAATCTAACTTTTTTGCCCAGAACATTAGCAGTCCTGGCTGGTCTGTTAATAGTTACGCCAGTTATTCCAATTATTCCAATTTGGCCAATTCTGCCAGTTATACCACTGGGCTATTTTTTCTGAGTCTTGCTCTGGGTTTGTTTTGTTTTCAATAATTAATTGTTCGCGGATTCGATCTATACGTTGGTTCAGCTCCGCTTGCTGCCGCCGGGTTTCATTTTGCGTTATCGCGGCATCGGCTGTCTGTATGGAGATAAATGCCATCAGAACAGCAGCTAACGATGTAAAAAGGGTGCGAAATTTTATCAAACCATGACGGAGTTTGCGGCTTGGTGATTTGGATAACACAGGTATTTTGTTCATGGTATTTCTCCAAAGATTGGACTTAATATAACTTACTTTCGTAACATAACTTGCTTTAAATAGCTATGGCAAGCTAATTTTTTCTCAGTTGCCAAATAATTTTGCAAATGTGTAAATGTCCTGAAGCGTGACGAGATCTGTAATTTCGACTGGCTTCGATGTGTAAATTCCCCTCATCCCAACCTCTCTAAAAAAGGCAACAGGATTTGATTATATCTCTGTGTTGCATGAGGCAGACGATTAGTATCGATGTGCTCAACAAAAGGAAGCGTATTGTTCGCGATCGTTGCTCTTAGTACCTCAACGCATCCTACAAACTTGCTCACAGTTTTATCCCACGTTTAAAGTATACATTGTCCGGCCTGAATAACTTGTTGTTTCCAGTAACTTATGTCTTGCTGGTGGCGCAAGCATTGTAAATAACGCACCAATTGAGCTTCGTTGAGCTGTTCGTGAATCAGTAAAACATGACCCTCTTCGATATTGTTGGCGGATTTTTCCGGCGCCATGCAAACCGGCACAATTTGGTCGAGCAGCAGACTCAAGTCCTGAGCGATAGCAGCACGCTCCTGACGAATGCTTTGTTTCTAGGAGCGTTTGGGGGTTCTTCCACAGGACCCCCGATAAATGCGCCTCCCGTGCCGCCTCGTCCGGGAAAACATCGAAGATGCCATATTCCGATCGACCGAAGCGAACGGCAAACCATGCTGTTGTAGTTGCTTCTCGCCGAACTATTGGGAGGGCCGATAAGAGAAGCTCTTCTACTTCGGAATCTTTGCCTGGTTTGGCTTCCATTTTAACGAGTAATCCTAGAGTTACCATAGTGCCTCCTCTATTTTGAGAAATATATTTTCTATGGCGCAGTCGAGAACGGCTAATGTTTTGAATAACCGGCTACCAAAAACGTATAGCAAAGTTGGCAACCGGAATCGATACGATCCTCAGTCAGTTGCAGCCAACTCAAAGAGAAGCCGCCAACTCATCTAATTGGCTCGTGTATGCATAAGCTATTACCAAACCCAAAACCATCATCAATAAAGCAGTTAGTTCGGGCACTGCGGACAGGCTGCCAAACAGTCCATGCGCTTTATCGTTAATGCCGTCGGCGAATTAAAATGTATCCATCATGGCCCCGCTGACGAATGACAGCCCTCCAGATTCTCGATGGACCTATAACGAAGTCAGGTGAAATTTTTGGTTCTGCAAAAAAATTGAGCAACGGAAAAGCCTATATAATTAAAATACCTGCTTACGTCGGCAATTATTGTTGCTTGGTTTTACTCAAAATTACAATACGTATAAATACTTACTTCGTGCTATGTATAAACAGAACACGTTGATTTTCCGCTATTGAGACTGTACAAAATAAATAAGTCATCTGAAAATAAAAATGGGTTGCAAGCAGATTTAAATCAGCGGATAGGTTGAGATACGAACCCCAACCGGAAACGAATGCAAACCAGCGACATTGGGGTTCGCCAAGCTCAACCAACGAGCTTGCTTACGGTTTAGCGGCAAGTTTAAGTATAAGCTGTCCAGCCTGGATCGCCTGTTGTTTCCAGTGCTTCCAGTAACTAATATCTTGCTGGTGGCGCAGGCAGCGTAAATAACGCACCCGTTGAGCGTCGTTCAACTGGTCATGAATAAGCGGAATGAGCCCCTCTTCGATGTTATAGGTGGCCTGTTCCGGCGCCAGGCAAACCGGCACAATATGGTCGAGCGGCAAGCTCAGGTCCTGGGCGATGGCTGTACACGCCACGCGAATGTTATGTTCCTTGGGACGATTGGGCTGCTGGATGTTATAGGGAGGTTGCCATTCGCGCAAAGGGCGCAGGCGGTCAATATGCGTGGCGACGGCGAGAATGACCGGCAAAGTTTGATTTTGGCATTCTTCCTGAAAGTAGCGGCGGATGGCATCAAGCTGTTGAACATCGGCGTGCCGTGCAGCTTGAGCGGCATTGCAAACCATCAGGATCACATCCACTTTGGCCCATTCCTGCTTTAAAGCCTCGGGCGCGTTCTCGTGCGTCAAACCGCCGTAGCCTGGGCTGTCCAGCACGATGGCCTGTTGCAAACCGTCACGCTCCAGCACATAAGGCGTGAGCTCCGGCGTGGTGGGCAACAGACCTTCAGCGCTTTTGATCTCTCCAAACAGGGCGTTGATCAAGCTGGATTTTCCGGCGCCGACCTGCCCCAGAATCAGGATGCGTAGCGGTTCCGCCGATTCGGCAACATGCTCGGCCTGTTCGATATCCTGTTTGGCATACTGCGTCAAGGTATCGGTCGGCACCATGGCATCCAGGGTAAGCTGGCCGCTATAAAGTTGAATGGCATAATAACCGAGCTTGCGGATATAGGCATTCACCAGCCGCTGGCGCAATTCATTCGTCACCAAATTCAGGCCCTTTCCCAAAAGCGCACTACTCGCTTTGCCAGATGCAGCCCCGGTCCAATTGAAAAACACCTTGCCCACTTTAACGGTTTGTTTCAGCGTAGCCAGCGTGTCATACCACTG
>JBBQCU010000131.1:0-8292 GCA_038319065.1 Methylococcales bacterium | reverse complement strand
GTTGACTGGTGCTGATAGTGATACCCAAGTCAGAAATTTGAGTAACTTTCAGGCCTGAATAGCCGCAAGGATTAATATGGTCGAAAGGTCGCAAATCCATGTCGTTATTGAGACTCAGGCCATGGTAGCTACAATTTTTTTTAATTCGTAAACCGATAGAGCCGATTTTTTTATCATTAACATAAACGCCCGGCGCATCCGCTCTGGAAACGGCCAATATACCATATTGGGCTAAAGTGCAAATCATAGCTTGTTCCAGAATTGTGACCAGCTGACGTACTCCCAGATTTAGCCGGTTAATATCCAGTAAAGTATAAATGACTAGTTGCCCGGGTCCATGATAGGTGACTTGTCCGCCCCGGTCGGAATTAACGACCGGAATATTCCCGGTATTCAATAAATGTTCACGCTTGCCGTTCAAGCCTAATGTGTAAACGGGAAAGTGCTCGACTATCCATAGCTCGTCAGCTGTATCTGCGTTGCGGTCCTGATTGAAACGCTGCATATCCTGCCAAGTAGTTACATAATCTTGCAATCCTAAGTTACGTGTCGTTACCATTAAGAAGATTTGGTTTGGCCAATCGTTTAATCTTGTGGCAACCCCTTTTGATTGCCCTTATTGAACTGCAACTGCGCAGGTTGGGTTGCAAAAAATCATAATCAGGGCAACTCAGGTCAAGAGTCGTGGAGCGATGAACATTTCATACAAAACCGGCCAGTGCGGACAAGCTGTGCCTGTTCGTTCGCCCAAGCAGCAATGTCCGTTTCGTAACTGGTTGTTGTCATGGCTGTCTCCGCTCTATGAATTGTTTTATTTTAGTATTTCGTTAAAAACAACTAAACATGAGGCTCTACAAAGCCACCAGAACATGAGGGTGATCTGTTAAATCCTGATAAATAGCATCCAGTTGTTGCTTGCTGGAGGCTTCTACGATGACGGTTACCGCGATATAGGTGCCGCTTTTGCTGGGTCTTGTAGTTACTGAGCCTTCTTTAATATCAGGGACATGGCGGCGCACTATTTCTACCACCAACAGATCAAGTTCCAGATCAGCCTTGCCCATGGCTTTGATAGGAAATTGGCAGGGGAATTCCAGAAGCGTTTCTTCGCTCATAACAGGGATTGTTTGTAAGCTTGAAAAAGTTGATTCATCTTATTCCATACGGGGCCTGGCTTGCCATCTGACACGGGTTTGGAATCAAGTTCAACGATGGGAATAATTTCACGGGTTGAACTGGTTACCCAAATTTCGCCGGCTGTTTGTAACGCAGCAAAGGGGATTTTATCTTCACTACAGGGAATGTTATTTTTTCTTGCAATATCCAGAATCACATCGCGGGTAATGCCGGGTAAAATGTCGTTGCCTTTGGGCGGCGTACAAAGAACGCCGTCAATAACCGCAAAAACATTACTAGCCGCACCTTCAATGACATAACCGTCTTTTACCAACAGTGCTTCGGCGCAGCCCTGGTCTATAGCGGCTTGTCTGTGCAGTATATTACCGAGGAGCGTGATGGCTTTTACATTGCAAAATTTCCAGCGGCTGTCATCCATGCTGACAGCTTTTACCCCCTTATTTAAACCGGCAATTGGCACAATAGCTGAGCACATGGCAAAAATTGTAGCGGGCGTATTGTCAGGAAAAGCGTGATCTCTTTTGGGGGCAACCCCACGGGTAATTTGTAGATAAATATACTGATCAAAATTGGCGTCCAGCAAGGGAGTCAATATTTCCAGCCATTGCTCACGGGTATGCGGATTAGTTAAACGAATAGCTGCCAGGCTATTTTCCAAGCGCTCCAGGTGCTCTTGAACATGAAATAAGTGACCGGAATAAGAAGGGATGACCTCATAAACGCCGTCGCCAAATAAAAAACCGCGATCCAGTACCGAAACCTTTGCTTCATTAAGCGGCAAATATTCTCCGTTTAAATAAACGGTTTTATTTTCCATCATCTGACTTTTCCATCATCATCAAAACACTATCGGTCAGTCTCCTTATAATGTTGCCTTGTTCAACCGTTTTCAGGGCTATCAGATCCTTCTCAGCAATCACTTCATCCTTAAGAGTGACCTTGACAGAGCCATGTTTTGCCCCTTCTTGAACGGGCGCAGTGATTTTTTTATCAACGGTAATAACACCTTTAAGGTCGTTATATTGACGGCGAGGAATAGTCGCGTAAAGATCTTCAGCCAGACCTAATGGTATGGTTTTATCTGCCCCTTTCCAGATTCTGGCTTCATTTAGTGGCTTCTTCCCTTCGTACAACCGGTGTGATTCAAAAAACCGGAAACCATAGTTAAGCAATGCTTGATTCTCACTGGCTCTGGCGTTGGCGCTTTTTGCGCCCATGACTGCGGAAATAAGACGCATTTCTTCTCTTAATGCAGAGGCAACCAGGCAATAACCGGCATCGTCAGTGAATCCGGTTTTAACGCCGTCAACTGACTCATCACGTGAAAGCAATTTGTTTCGGTTCTGCTGGGTGATATTGTTGTAGGTAAATTCTTTTTGCGAAAACCAGCGATAGTAGTCAGGAAATTCCTTGATTAAAGCTGTAGTCAGAATAGCCAAATCGCGGGCACTGGTGTAGTGATCTTCCATGGGAAGTCCATCACTGTTTTTGAAATGGCTATTAGTCATGCCCAGACGTGCAGCTTGTTGATTCATCATGTCAGCAAAGGTAGCTTCATTTCCCGCAACATGTTCAGCTAGTGCGACACTGGCATCATTACCGGACTGAATAATAACTCCTTTTAGGAGGTCTTCAATTTTAACCTTGTTGCCGAGTTCAATAAACATGCGTGAACCGGATGTTTTCCAGGCTTTTTCGCTAATGGTGGCCACATCATCCAGATGCAAGTGGCCGCTGCTGAGTTCTCTAAAAACCACGTAAACAGTCATTATCTTGGTGAGACTGGCGGGAGCTAATCTTGCATCCGCGTTGTTTTCAGCCAAAACCTTACCGGTATGAAAATCCTGTAAAATATAAGCTTTGGCTGCTACGTTGGGTGCTGGGGGAGTTGTAATTTCGGTGTTTTCTGCGTTTGCCTGAAAGGCGGTAGCCACCAATAGGCTAAAGATTAAATATCTAACGATTAAATATAGGGTAAATTTTTTTAAAGGATTCATTGCTCTTTAAAGTCGACAGTAAAACAATATGTCTACATTGTAACACGCGAGCTTTGAGATTGTTTGGATTCAGTAACAAATTGTGTATCGGTTATGCCTATTTTTGCAAGTTGTTCATTCAATTGGTTAGCAGTGTCTGTTGAGTTTATAGGCCCCATTTGGACTTTGTAAAGGGTGGATTTTTTGTAGGTAGAGGGGCGAATATCAGGCTCAGGCAAGTGATTTTCGGCAATTTTATTTTTTAATTTCATCGCCTTTTTAACACTGCCAAAACTGCCGACTTGCAGATAAACATTTTGATCTTGTATAGCTGCAATTTTTTGCAAATGAGGTAAGGCCTGACTGGGCGATATAGCCTTTATTTCTATTTTTCCAGTACCGTCTTGTTCCATATCCAGAATTTTCGCGGCAGCATAGGACAAATCCATCTCTCTGTTACGGACAAAAGGACCTCGGTCATTTATTCTGACGATAATGCTGCGATGATTTTCCAGGTTTGTTACCTGGGCGTAGGAAGGAATCGGCAGCGTTTTATGAGCTGCAGTCATGGCATACATGTCAAATATTTCGCCGGTAGCGGTTTTTTTACCATGGAATCCGGGGCCGTACCATGAAGCAATGCCCTGTTTTATGTAACGAGCAATACGTGGTAGTAGTTTTTCTTGTTGGCTAATCTCATTAGCCCCATCTTGATTATTCATTCGCAACTTTGAATGAATTCTTAATTGATGGCTAGCTTTTGATTCCGCTCTATAATCAGTAGAGGCCGGGGTGTAAAAAGTAGCGTCCGTAGTTTTAATTTGTTCTGTAGAACACCCGTACAGGGCAATCATTAAAATTGCTAATATGAGTTTAATCATGGGAAAGTGCCTTTTTTATTTAAAATTGATTGGCTTAACTGATAAACAGCCATGGCATATAAAGGGCTGTGGTTGTATCGGGTAATGACATAAAAGTTGTCTAACCCGGCCCAAAGCTCTTCGCCTGGTTTTTGTTCATAAAGTTCCTGTTCAAAAGCAAGCAATTTTACTTTTGTATTTAAAGGTAGTGGCCTCGATATTTTTAAGTTGAAAGATTCTAACTCTGCAACCCTTAAGTCTGGCTTAAGGCCATTGGTCAATCCGGTTTTATAATTTTCCCCTGCCGCGCTCACTGGAATAGCTATAGCCTGGCCGGTCTGCCACTGATGCTTTATAAAGTAATTCGCAACACTGGCGATAACATCACCTTTGTCATGCCAGATATCCCGGTGGCCATCGTTATCAAAATCAATGGCATAGGCCCTGAAACTGCTAGGCATGAATTGCGGCATTCCCATTGCACCGGCATAAGAGCCAGTTGGTTTTAATGGGTGAATGTGTTCATTGCGACATAACAGTAAATAGTTTTCCAGCTCACTGAGAAAGAATTTACTGCGTGGTGGATAGGCAAACGCCAGTGTAGACAATGCGTCAATTACCCGATGGTTGCCCGTTTTTTGTCCATAAAAAGTTTCAACGCCGAGGATGGCAATAATAATTTCCGCTGGAACTCCTGTCTGTTTTTCAACAGAAGTCAATGCGGACTCATTCTCTTGCCAAAATTTTACACCGCCCTTGATACGCGCATCGGTCATAAATATCTTGCGATATTTATACCAAGGCAAACCCTCTGCGGGCGACGAGATTTTTTTGAGAATATCGTCTTTTATTTCGACGGCCTGGAACAGCTCATTCAGTTCGGATTCGTCGAACTGGTGCGTTTTTACCATTTTGCTGATAAACCCACTATATGATTCTGAGTCTTTGATGTTGCTGGTACAAGAAGCGAGTACAAGGCACAAGGCGCAAGACAACTCCTTTAATCGCAACATAAATGGGTAAGCTTGCACTTTTGGACTTACGCCAAAGGCTTTTGGCAGCGTTGTTATGCTTTCTGTGGGAGCACTCTGCTTTTCTTTGCCTGTGCATTGAAACCCTAAAAATCTTGTGCCTTGAACCTTGAACCTTGAACCTTGAAACTGTTTTATCTTCATTAGCGTGATCGAAATTTTCTATGGGTGTGAATTGACATCAGAATGCCAAAACCTGCTAGCAGAGTGACAATAGATGTGCCGCCGTAACTAATTAAAGGCAAGGGAACACCGACCACAGGGAGAATCCCGATGACCATGCCGATGTTGACAAAAACATAAACAAAAAAAGTAAAGGCCAGACTGCTCGCCAATAGCCGGCTATAGGTATCCTGGGCCTGGCTGGCGATATACAGGCAACGCGCGATAATTAACAGATACAGAATTAATAATCCCAAGCAGCCGAATAAGCCGAATTCTTCGGCAAATACGGCAAAAATAAAGTCGGTAGAGCTTTCAGGCAAAAAATCCAGTTCTGATTGAGTACTGCCCAGCCAGCCTTTACCGTAGATACCACCAGAGCCAATGGCAATTTTTGATTGAATAATATGGTAGCCCCTGCCCAGCGGATCAGCTTCCGGGTTCAGGAAAGTGACTACCCGATCGCGTTGATAGCCACGCATAAAATGCCAAATAATAGGCGTTACCGATGCCAATGCGGCAATGATCGCCACGATAAAACGCCAGGAAAGACCCGCAAAGAACAGCACCCCTGCACCGGAGCTTGCTACCAGTAAAGCCGTACCCAGATCGGGTTGTTTGGCTATCAATAAAGTAGGGATAACAATAAGAATTGCAGCTATAAATAGCTGTTTGGGTTTTGGCGGCAACGCGTGTTCCGCCAAATACCAGGCGATCATCATAGGTGTAGTAATTTTGATCATTTCTGACGGCTGGAACCGAAAAAAACCCAGATCCAGCCAGCGTTGCGCGCCCTTGCCTATCTGCCCCATAATTAATACACCAATGAGCAGGAAGATACCGAAGCCGAAAAGTATCGTGGAATAACGTTTAAACTGATAAGGATCTATATGAGCCAAAACCGTCATTAAAAGAAAAGCCAATCCGATGCGGCTAGCCTGACGCATCAGTACTTCCATGTCCTGACTGCCCGCACTGTACAAAATAGCGAAGCTCAGCGATGAGGTAAGAAACAGGCCGATAAACAGAGGGATGTCTATGTGCAGCTTTGTGAGGAGATTACCGAGTAAGGAAGGAGGTTCAAATTGTTCACGACGGGTTTCAGTTTTCATTATTTTCCATTAAAAATTGCTTGATAACCTGCCCTGCGATAGGCGCTGCGACTGAACCACCGTGCCCCCCATTTTCGACAATGACAGCTACGGCAATTTTAGGGTCATCCGCAGGGGCGAAAGAAATAAATAATGCGTGGTCTCGAAATTTAAAGTCGATGTTATTTTCGTTATATTTTGCGTTCTGTTTAATACCCAAAACCTGCGCCGTTCCCGTTTTACCCGCGATTTGGTAGCTGATATCTTTATTGATAACTTTTGCAGTTCCGCGTGCACTATGAACAACATTTATCATCCCTTCGATTACCGTATTAACATTATCCGGCTTAAGAGGAATGGTGTCTTTATGGATTTCAGGACCCGGACGGGTGTCATGCGGGCTGATAATTTTGTCCACCAGAAAGGGGGTGACTACTTTACCTTTATTTGCCAAGGTTGCCGTAGCTCTGGCCAGTTGTAAAGGGGTAACCTGATAATAGCCCTGGCCTATGCCTGTAATAATTGTTTCACCGGGATACCATGCTTGATTTTTTCGAGCAAGCTTCCACTCGCGCGAGGGCATTAATCCTTCTTTTTCTCCAACCAGATCAATGCCTGACTTTTCACCAAAGCCAAATTTTTGTAAAAAACCGTGCATATGGTCTATACCCAGTGCCGCTGCCAGGCGATAAAAATACACATCACAAGATTCAGTAATGGCTCTGTTTAAATTAACCGAGCCATGCCCGCCTTTTTTCCAATCTCTATAGTGGTGGCTCACACCGGGTATTAGATAATAGCCGGGGCATAAGATATTTTGCTGGGGGTTGATAGCCTCATATTCAAGCCCTGCGAGAGCAATAAACGGTTTGATTGTAGAACCCGGCGGATATAATCCACGCAGGGCTCGATTATAAAGGGGTTGGTTTTCCGATGATTGCAGTGCTTGATAGGCATCATAAGCTATTCCGACCACAAACGGATTGGGATCAAATCCGGGGCGGCTGGCAAAGACCAATACGCCGCCGGTTTTAATATCAATAGCAACGACCGCGCCATTGAAAGTACCCAGCGCATCATAAGCCGTTTTTTGTAAATCAATATCCAGGGTTAAATAAAGATTTGCACCGGGGTCAGGACTGACTTCGTTCAGGGTATTGAGGAGCCGGGCCTGTACATTGGTTTCTATTTCCGCATAACCGGTTTTGCCGTGCAGTTCATTCTCGTATGAACTCTCTATACCCAGCTTGCCGATATGAGTAGAACCTCTATATTCAGCTATGGGCAACTCCTTTACTTCCGCCTCGTTAATACGGCCTACATAGCCAATGACATGAGCGGCTAAATCACTGTAGGGGTAATGCCGGACAAGCTGTGTATGAATATCAACGCCAGGAAAATACGGCCTGGAAACGGCAAACTTTGCAAGTTCTTCATCGTTCATGCTTAATAACAGCGGGGTGCTGACGAAGCGTTTTTGACGTTTGCGCAGTTTCTGATATTGCTCAATTTTCTCGTCAGGTATATCGAGCAGTTTTTGCAGCCTTAACAAGGTGTCATCCATATCGCTGATTTGTTCCGGGATGAGTTCCAAACTATAAGATGGCGTATTTTCCGCTAGAACTTTTCCGTGCCGGTCATAGATCATGCCCCGGATAGGGACCAAGGGAACAATCTTGATGCTGTTATCTTTTGCCAGCGAAGAATAATGTTCGTGACCGACAATTTGCAGGTAAATGAGCCGGACAATCAGCCCTGATGTTAATAGAATAATGACAATGAAGGCTGCAACAATTCGATTGGTAAAAAGACGATTTTCTACTGAATGGTCATTAATTACATAAATATCGGACATGAATGGCAGTGTAATCTATCTAATGCGTGGTGACAAACGAACAAAGCGCAGCACACCATAGACCAGGGGCCAAAATAACGTACCTGTAAAAACAGGCAGCCAAAAGGAGGCGTGAAGCTGTGCAGGATGTTGCAGGTTTTTTATAAAAAAAAGCAATAGTTGGGACAGCAGCAGGCAGAA
>JBBQCU010000130.1:0-8299 GCA_038319065.1 Methylococcales bacterium | reverse complement strand
TGAGAAAATCACACCTTACATGGATTTGGACAATAACACATCGCCGAGTTTTAATTATTTCTTGGGTAAACTCAAAGAACTGGCGGAGGTCGATTGATAAAATTCATGAAAAATACGTTAAGCCAGCCCTAAACAATGCCCCTCAATAAAATAAATTCATTCATTTATACCTACATCAGATTCATCGAAATGGTGGGTGTGCTGATGCGAATTTTCAGCTTCTCGTTGGTGAGCTGGATGGGTGCGGAAAGTCCATTCTTTTTTGTATGGGCTTTTAATACGACAGACGCGGTGATACTTTCCTGGTGTTCAATTCTAAAAAAAGAAGTTGCTTATACCTTGTTGAATGTCTTTTGGATTATGTTGGGCATTGTTGGAATCCTTAGAGCCAGTTCTTATTCATTTATTGATTTTCAAACCGACTTACTTCTTTTCCTGGTGCAGTTAGCCACATTATTCACCCAATAACTCAATAATGTGTGCAAACCTGTTTATTGATTGCACATACGTTTTGGCTCCACACACAACAAACCATGCAAAAAACAGTAACAATTAAATTGGACACAGGATCACTCCAGCTCGACGTAGAACCCGGACAAATTCCGCTTAAACGTTTGCTGGGGTTTGCGGCACGCGTCAGCAGTAAACGTAAATTTTTGTTGGTCAGCAAAGTTTTGGGCAAACATTATCCTGTAACGCCGAAACTTATGAGCTGGTCTTATCGCGCATTGGCTAGAGCTGTGATAAAAAACGGCATAACTGGGTGTTCACTGTGGATAGGCATGGCGGAAACAGCAACCGGCTTGGGTTATGGGGTATTTGAGGCGGCTTGGCAGGCCGGTGTACATAACGCCCTGTTTATTCAAACTACCCGTTATCATCTGTCTGGAATAGAGAGGCTTGAATTTGAAGAAGCCCATAGTCATGCTACTGACTTTTTTCTGTATTATCCTGTCCGGCCGGATTATCGTAAGCGGTTTTTAGATGCAGAAACCCTGGTACTGATCGATGATGAAATCAGCACGGGAAAAACATTTTTACGCCTGATTAAAGCCTATCAAACAGTTAACCCAACGTTGCGTAAAGTGTATATCGTTAGCCTCGTCAATTTTGCGCATCCTGAGGACCGTGCTGCGCTGGAATCACAAACCGGTATTGCGGTGGAATGGATCTGTTTCAGGCAGGGTTTATTGCGATTTGAGGATAGTAACAATGCTGTCATTGATAATATAACCGTTAATGTTTCGGGTAATGGCGGCTGTAAACAGCATTTATTGGCTTGGCCGGGACGGCTGGGCATGGATGCTCCGGTTAGTCTGGAAAACGATGTTGTGGAACAGTTAGGCAGATGCGGAATAAGCCGCGACCCCAACGATCTCCGGCCCATCCTGGTATTAGGCACCGGTGAATGCAACGCCCCGGCTTATTTACTGGGGCGGGATTTGGAATACAAAGGTTTTAAAATAAAAGTGCAAAGTACGACGCGTTCTCCGATTCATCAGGGCAACGATATTGCTTCGGTGTCCCAGTTTGAAGACAATTACGAAGACGGCATTCCCAATTTTATTTACAATTTGAATCCTGACGATTACCGGGAAATTATTCTGTGTCATGAAACGCCACTTGGTAAACCATTAATGGACCTGCTGCACGCATGGCGAGCCATCAGTGCGCGATTTGATCTTCAACCGCAAAACGTAAACCATGCAAAGCTACATTTTTTTAGACCTTGATGACACGCTTTTCCAGACGTTGAGGAAATGTAACTTGGGCGTTGATGATCCCAAGCTGCAAGTGCGGACTTTTTTGCCTGACGGCACGCCAAATTCCTATGCTACGGACAAGCAACAATGGTTGTGGCAATGGCTGGCAAAAGGTTTCAAAATCGTGCCGGTCACAGGACGGGATGCCCTGGCTTTTGAGTGCGTTATGCTGCCTTTTCAGGAAGAAGTGATATTGAATCATGGCGCGGTTATCCTGGACAAACAGCGCAATATTGATAATGTGTGGATGTCCGCCATGATGCAAGTCTTACCTATGTATCATGAAAAATTGCTGGAAGTGTGGAGTGAAGTTGATGATTATTGCAAGTGTTATAACGGCTTTAAACCCCGGCTTGTACATGATTTTGATATAGCCTGGTATGGTGTGATCAAGCATATTGACGGCACTGAAGACACTTTAAAAACGCTATTGGACAGCATTATTAAAACGCATCCGCACATTGTTGACGGAAGTTTATATTGGCATTTGAACGGCAACAATCTTGCAGTTTTGCCAAAAATAATTAACAAGGAAAGTGCAGTCAGTTATTTGATCGACAGCTACAAACAACAGTATCCTGTATTATTGACCTTTGGCGCGGGCGACAGCAAAACCGATGCGCCGTTTATGGCGTTGTGTGATTACGCGTTAATCCCAAAAAATACGCAATTGTTTAAAACGCTGACTATTGCTGAATGAAAAACAGAATTCCCTTCACAGGCAGTTATACGCCTGACGATGTTCAGTTTTTGTTAAAGCCGATGACGATGCCGGATACGCCAGTCCATATCAAGGAAGCGCTGATTCAATCCGGCAAAAAACATTATTCACAAATGCTGAGCCATGAATCCTTGCCGCCGGATGGCTATTTACCGTTGTTTTACCGGGCCATGACCCTAAATCAGGATCGTATGGCAGAACATCTATTATTGCTGGCGGAAAGCATTTTGTCCACACGCCCGGAAGGCATCACCCTCGTGTCATTAGCGCGTGCTGGAACGCCGGTGGGCGTGTTACTCAAGCATGTTTTAAAACGGTATTTCAGTACTCAGGTTGAACATTATTCTATTTCTATCCTACGGGATGTCGGCATAGACCAAAATGCGCTGCGCTATATTTTGCAAAATCAAGTTCCGGATTCTCTGGTATTTGTTGACGGCTGGACAGGGAAGGGCGTTATTGCACGACAGTTGGCAACCAGCCTAAAAGCTTTTGAAGTCAGTGATGGCATCCCTATTCCGGCCCAGTTATACGTGTTGACTGATTTATCGGGTTGGGCAACGGTGGCGGCTTCCTCAGAAGATTATTTAATCCCTTCCTGCATCCTTAACGCTACCATATCGGGCCTGATTAGCCGATCGGTTTATGACAAATACACGGCTAGCCCTACTGATTTTCACGGCTGTCTTTATTATGAGCAGTTTGCCCGGCACGATTTATCGAATTATTTTATCGAGGCAATACTTGCTAGAGTGGATATTATCCGGCATTCAGTTGGAGACAGGATGGAAGCCGGTCCCAGCAATCGACAACAATTACAAACAATTTCCCAACAGTTTTTATTCCGGATAGCCGAACGATACGGCATTACCCAACATAATTACATTAAGCCTGGTATTGGTGAAGCGACGCGTGTTCTTCTGCGCCGTGAAGCCCGGCTATTGCTGTTGCAGGATTTGGATTCCGAAGCGACCTTGCATTTACGCTGGTTAGCCGAGTCCAAGTCGATTCCGGTAACGGTTTTTAAAGATTTACCGTATCGTGCAGTAGCGATAATCAAAGAGATTGAATTATGAATACACAATCAAAGCAGTTTTCACCCTGGATGCTAGGTGCGCCGCTTTATATGCCCGGGAATCGCCGCGACATTATGGAAATCGCCAATGGTGAGAAGTATTCCATGTTGCGTTCAATGATTTTCTGTACGGAGGACGCGGTGTCAAGGTCCGATGTGGATAGCTGCATGCGTCAAATCGGCTTATGTTTGCAGGGCTTTCGGGATTCGTCTCAACGATTCCGGTTTATTCGCGCCAGAAACCCGGACATCTTAGCCCGTTTACTGGATCTTCCCGGTATTGAAAAAGTAGATGGCTTTGTTCTGCCGAAATTCACCGAAAGCGTGTTTCATGCCTATTTTGATCAATTGGAGGGTACGCCTTTTAAAGTCATGCCCACCCTGGAAACCAGAGAAGTTTTCGATTTCAACGCAATGAGTGAATTACGGCAGGGTTTGTTACAAGATGATATTTTAAAGCGGGTTATAATGCTTAGAATTGGCGGAAATGACCTGATGAATCTTTTAGGTATTCGAAGACCCCGGTCATCCACAATTTATGAGACGCCTATAGGCAATGTTATCGCACAACTGGTGACTATTTTCAGACCCTATGGACTTTCACTGTCCGCGCCCGTGTTCGAATATCTGGATGATTCAGATACTTTACAAAAAGAAATGAAGCTGGATTTGGCGTATGGTTTAATAGGTAAAACCGCCATTCATCCAACTCAGGTACCGGCTATTGAATCCGCATACGCTGTTGATGGGGAAGACTATGAGATGGCGATCAGTCTAAGTGATCAGGCTGCCCCGGCGGTTTTTCGGATGCACGATGCCATGTGTGAAGTGGCAACCCATCAACAATGGGCAGCAAGCATTATAAATCGGCAAATGTGTTATGGTGTCAAAGATGCCTTGCCATTGAAAGAGTACGCCGAGTGGTCGGTTTAGGAACGAAAAAAATATCTTAAGCAATTACATATTTGTGGGAGCGGCTTTAGTCGCGGTTTCCCGGTTAAAGCCGCTCCCACGATGCAAGCAAGTAAACATAACCCCCAATAAATAAAACCAGGAGAACACAAATGAGTTTCGAAAATTTTCTTAGTCAACTAAAAACCAAAGCCAATGAATTTAAAACAGAGGCCCTTAAATTTAAAAACAAGGATTTCCTGAATGCAGCCATGGCGGGTTCAGCCCTTATTGCAATGGCTGACGGCAGCATCAGTCCGGAAGAAAAACAAAAAATGATCAAATTCATCGAAAGCAATGATGCACTGTCAATTTTTACCACTAGTGATGTTATTAAAGCGTTCCAGGATTTTGTTGGTCAACTGGAATTTGACAAAGACATCGGTGAAGCCAAGGCTTACCAAGCGATAGGCAAAATGAAGTCCAATACTGAAGCCTCGCGCTTGTTGATTCGCATGATTATCGCCATTGCTTCTTCTGATGGTCTTTTTGATAACGATGAAAAAAAGGTAGCCGTCAAAATTGCTAAGGAATTAGCACTTAATCCGGCTGAATTTGAATTGTAAAGATTTATGGGAAAGGCTTTAGCAGTGATTCAGTTCCCCTCTTTGAAAAAGAGGGGTTAGGGAAATTTTTTTAAATAAGCCCCCCTAACCCAATGCCATTAAGTCAAGAACTAACTTATTGAATATGAAATAATTTGCCCTACCTAAAAAACATAAAAAGGAAGGCAAAAATGACAGAAATAGAACCTCACTCTACTAGAAAACATTTACAATCAACTTAACAAAACCATCTTCAGCGAATCCTTCAAAATACAGCACCGCCTCACTGAGGCTAGTTTCACCCGAACGCGCAAACTCTCGTTTCCAACACTGATCGCTTGCTTTCTGAACTTAACGAAAGGTACCTAATGCGTACCCTGCTTTGATCCATGGCGGAGACGTCTGACTATATCGAAGAAACTAATTTGTTGCGTCTCCTGCCAAACTGACCCATACCCAACACAGCTGAAACGAACAACCAAATCGAGGCAGGAAGCGGAACTGCTGTAAGCTGATAGCCAAGTACATGCATCGTAGTGATGTCAATAGCCGAAATAGAAGTACCCACGCCAGCACTGAGGTAAGCATTGAATGAATCCAGTGGATTCGAACCATTCCAATCCTGAGGGTCTGCGCCTGATTTAGAGTTAAAACCCATCAAATTGGTCGTGCCGCCATCAACTGAAAGATAAACCCCGGTCGCATTCGGATCAAGGCTGAGCACTCCAGGCGCGGTATAGCGGAAAAGATCCAGTGGGGTTAAGAATTGTTGCGTATTAAGACCGGGAATTCTGCCCAGAATCTCGGAAATTTCGTGTTCGGCAATCCCGATAAAGTCGTATGCGCCTGCAACAGCGCGGTTATTGGGATCGGTACTGTATGACAAATTTGGGTTGAAGGAAAATGTGCCGTCTGTTCCAGCATAAGTGGGACTTAACAATCCTAATGCTTTGGCTTCGGCGGTTGTCATGCCAAAAACACTCCCGGAAGGGGCGGGATCTATAGTCGGCAATAAATTGGAACCATAAGCAGCATTGATAGCGTTCCTGACTTCTGTGTAACTGAGGTTAAGATTGTGACGGGTGTTAGGAATTACATCAATATATGATGAACTCCCACCCAGGCCTATGCTAGGGTCGCCCTGCACCATAATGTTCACGATGATGTTGTTGGAGAACAAGTTTTCAAATTCCTGGGCCGCAAAATTAAAAGCTGTCTGTTCGCTGGCTGAAACATTACTGCCCCAACTCGTATTAATTACCAGGGACGCATCGGAATCGAAAGGTAATGATCCAAGCAGCAAAGCGCTTGCTGAAAGTAGGAGCTTGAATTGCATTGTTAAATTTTCCTTCAAATAAATTTTGGTGAGCGGGATCTTAGTTTAAATAAACAACTTGAATTTTTTGTCCAGTTTCAAAATGTTTGGTATACATAAATGCTCTGTCCCGAGAGGCGCTATGTTTACTATTCAGGATGATTTTAAACGGGCTCGTGTCTGATTCATTCCTGTATCAAAATTGTGATGCCTATTTTTATGCAAGTCAACCCATGTTTTTTATCATTTCCGTTCCTGGGCGGTGAAAATTATACCAATCTGCCTGCATCTTTTACAGTTGCCGGACATAAGCTCTGATCAGGCTTTAAATGCTTTTCTAGTATCGATTACAAAGGTGTTATAAGATGCGAACCCTACTTTGCTAATCAACTATTTATGGAATCACACAAGTCATTCGTCAGCTGGTTTAGAGACTCATCCCCTTACATCCACGCACATCGCAACAAAACCTTTGTAATTTCTTTTGGCGGCGAAGCGGTGCTGGCTGATGATTTTGATCATCATGTCCACGATTTTGCTTTGCTTAGCAACTTGGGGATTCGTCTGGTTTTGGTTCACGGCATACGCCCGCAGATAGACCAGCGTCTTGATAAGCTCAACGCTCAAGCTCTCTTCCATAAGCACTTGCGCATTACCGATGATTTGGCTCTGCAATGCGTAAAAGAAGCCGCTGGATTAGTGCGCGTGGAAATTGAAGCGCTGTTATCCATGGGTCTGGCGAATTCCCCAATGGCAGGGTGCGGTCTCAAAGTTGCTTCCGGTAATTTTGTCACCGCCAAACCCATCGGTGTAATAGACGGGATTGATTACTGCCATACGGGTGAAGTTCGCCGCATTGACAGCGCAGCTATTCATCAGCAACTCGACCAGAATAATGTCGTCCTGATCTCGCCAATCGGCTATTCGCCCAGCGGAGAAATTTTTAACCTGTCTGCTGAACAGGTCGCCAAAGCGGTTTCGATTGCTTTAAAAGCGGAAAAATTAATCCTGTTAACTGAGCAAAGTTGCTGCAATCCCGATAACGGCGAGCAAATCCGGCAAATGACTACCGATGAAGCGGATGCTTTCCTGCAACAACATCTATACATAGACGACGCCTTCAGCCTGCCTCTTAAAGCGGCCCTTCAAAGTTGCCGTTCCGGGATAGCGCGTGTGCATTTGATCAATCGGCTAATCGATGGTGCGTTGTTGCTTGAATTATTCAGCCGTGACGGTATCGGCACGCTGATTAGCTCTACACCTTTTGAAGAATTACGCCCGGCCACGCTGAATGATATAGGCGGCATCCTGGAGTTAATCAAGCCTCTGGAGCAGCAAGGAATATTAGCCAAACGGTCCAGGGAAAAAATTGAAATGGAAATAACCGACTATATCGTTATCGAACGGGACGGGCTGATCATCGGGTGCACAGCATTACATCCCAACGAGCAAGGCCACTTCGGCGCTATCGCCTGCATGGCCGTACATCCTGATTACCGGGGATCGGCGCGCGGCAATCGCATGCTCGAGGATGTCTACCGCAAAGCTAAAAAATTAGCCCTTAAAAAGTTATTTGTGTTATCAACACAAACCATGCACTGGTTTATTGAGCGCGGCTTTTTATCGTCAGACATTAACAGCCTTCCCTGCCCTCTCAAATCACTTTACAACCCACAAAGAAACTCCAAAATCCTTTGCAAGGACATTGAATAACCTGGACCATGACTACTTTATCAATATTACAAATAACAGACCTGCATATCCCGCCGGGTTTGGATGAGACCTTTCTGGGCATCAATACAGAACATTATTTCCACGCCATTCTTGAACTCGCCTTTGCTGAACATCATCATTTTGATTTGATTCTGCTGACGGGTGACCTGGCCCAGCACCCTTGCCAAGCCAGCTACCAACGCATCCTGAACAGCC
>JBBQCU010000129.1:0-8316 GCA_038319065.1 Methylococcales bacterium | reverse complement strand
CATACGCTGGAGGCGGCTATCGTAGGCGATTGGGTTATAAACGCAGAGACGCCGGCACTTGAGGCCGTATTAACGCAACTGGGCGACGGGTCAGACATCAAGCGGCTTATCTTCTCGACGGAAGCTTTAGGCAGTTGGGATAGTTTACTGATGACAGAGCTGATTCGCCTGGTTGATTATGGCAAAAAACAGGGAATTGACGTTGACACTACGACTTTGCCGGAAGGTATGCAAGGCTTGCTAAGCCTGGTCTACGCCGTCCCGGAACGGGCGGGAGCACGGCGTCAGGAGACTAAAACGCCTTGGCTGGAAATCATTGGCAAAGGCGGATTGCGTATATTTAGAGATAGCCAGGCGATAGTGGCTTTTATCGGCGATATTGCACTCAGCTTTTTTGCCATGACGCGCGGCAAGGCTCGCTTTCGCCGGGTCGATTTTTGGCGGAATATCCAGGACTGCGGACCCTCGGCGTTGCCCATCGTTTCGCTGATTAGTCTATTGGTGGGCTTGATTCTGGCGTTTGTGGGAGCGGTGCAGTTGGCGCTGTTCGGCGCGCAAATCTTTATCGCCGACCTGGGGGGCTTGGGCATGACACGGGAAATGGGCGGTTTGATGGCTGCCATTATCATGTCGGGCCGCACCGGCGCGGCCTTTGCAGCGCAGCTGGGCACGATGCAGGTTAACAGCGAAATCGACGCGCTTAAAAACAAGGGCTTTGAGCCGATGGAGTTTCTGGTTTTACCGCGTATTTTGGCGCTTGTCTTGATCATGCCTCTGCTTTGTCTTTATGCAATCTTGATGGGAATCATCGGCGGTGCACTGGTGACAGTAAACTTTTTCGACGTGTCGCTGGTGGAATACCTCAATCGCACAGCAAGTGCCATTCATATTACGGATTTGACAATTGGTATCGTCAAATGCGCGGTTTTCGGCGTGCTGATTGCGCTTTCAGGTTGTATGCGCGGCATGCAATGCGGACGTAGCGCTTCGGCTGTTGGTGATGCGGCCACTTCTGCCGTGGTGACCGGCATTGTTTTCATTGTTATCTCCGATGCTCTGATGACGGTGATGTGCAACCGTCTGGGGATTTAAACCATGACAGCTCCGTGTATTACTATTAAAAATATGACCATGGCTTACGGTGATTTCATCATTCAGAGCGATCTTGATTTCACCATTAATCGCGGTGATATTTTTATCATCATGGGTGGCAGCGGTTGCGGCAAGAGTACTTTGTTGATGCATCTGATCGGCTTGCAGCGCCCCGCCAAAGGCGATGTGTTGTATAGCGAAGAAAGCCTTTGGCAAGCCGATGATAAGACGCAGCAACGTATTTTACGGCGTACCGGCGTGTTATTTCAAAGTGGCGCGCTCTTGAGTTCAATGACCTTGGCCGAGAATATAGCGCTGCCCATCACCGAACACACCAGCATGGGTTCACAGCGAATTAGCGAAATTGTCTCTTACAAGCTTGCCCTGGTGGGTCTGGCAGGTTTTGAAGACTATTATCCCTCCGAGATCAGCGGCGGCATGCAAAAACGTGCCGGGCTTGCCAGGGCAATGGCGTTGGATCCCGAGATTCTGTTTTTTGACGAACCCTCTGCGGGTCTGGATCCGGTCAGCGCCAAACTCTTGGACGATTTAATTCAAAGTTTGCGTGACAATCTGGGAGCAACGATTGTTATGGTGACCCACGAGTTAGCCAGCATCTTCGCCATCGGCACCAATTCCGTATTTCTCGACCCCGAAACCAAAACCATGATCGCCAGTGGTCCCCCCAAACAACTGCTGGCTGAATCCCGCGACCCGAAAGTCATTCGTTTCCTCACCCGGGGCGAAACAGAAAATCGGGAAGAAAATGAAACAAAAAATCAGGAAACGTGTGACTTATGAGTAAACCAGTCAATCCCTATACCATCGGCGCTTTTCTGGTGGGATCTTTAACACTGCTGATAGCGGCAGTCCTGATCTTTGGAGGCGGCCAGTTTTTCAAGATAAAGGCCGACTATGTCATTTATTTCGATGGGACCCTGAACGGCTTGAGTGTTGGCGCCCCAGTGACGTTACAGGGCGTGAGGATTGGCGCCGTTAAAGAAATTTCCCTGGAGCTTGATCAAAAATTCTCAAGTATTTCTAAACCGGTGGTGATTGAGATTGATCCGGCAGTGGTACTGGATTCCAGCGGAAACCCTTTTCAAGCGGCCACGAGTTTGGAAGCGCGGCAGAAAAACGCCAAGCGACTGATTGCTGCGGGGCTAAGAGCCCAGTTGCAAACACAAAGTTTGTTGACGGGGCTATTGTATATAGAATTCAACTTTTTTCCTGACCAACCGGCTGTATTGAGAGGGGTTAGTTACAAAAGCATGCCGGAGCTGCCCTCTATCCCCACTACGGTGGATCAAATCAAAAATACCGCAGAGGAGATGTTCACTAGATTACGTAAGTTACCCATCGAAGCTATTTTTACAGATCTCTCCGTTACCATGAAAGAAGTTAGCGGCATATTGACTTCGGATGAGCTCAAAAAGAATCGCGAAGCCCTAGGCAAAACGCTGAACGAAACTGAAAAACTCGTCGCCAATCTTAATCGTAACCTGGGGCCATTGGTAAGTAATATGAATGGCACTGTGACCGACACCCGAACTATGGTGAAGGATTTTTCCCGCGATATGCGGCCGGTGATGGTTTCGACTGAGAAGGCCCTTAAAGAAGCCACTATAGCACTTAACACGGCCACCAGCGTATTGCAGGAATCCAAGTATACGCTGAACTCTGTGGATGCGCTCACCTCGCCGGATGCGCCTTTATGGCAATCGCTTGAGGCGCTGCGAAATGCGGCCCAATCCACAAAGGCTTTGGCTGATTACCTTGAGCGTAACCCCAACTCGATTATTTTCGGAAAGACGGAGTAAGAATACGATGAAATTTAACGGTGATGATGCGATGAAGTATCAATTGGTTTTTTCGTTGGGTATGGTTGTTTTGACACTTTTGTTAAGCGGGTGTATACGCGATAGTAGACCCGTCCAGTTTTACATGCTGAATGCCGATTCCGGTGTTACTGATACCGTTAAGGTTTCTGCCGCCAGTCAAGGCCGGGTGATAGGGTTGGGGCCGATACGGATTCCGGAATATCTAAACCGGCCACAGATGATTGTAGCTATCGCTGATAATCAGTATAGGCTTTCCGAAGATCACCGTTGGGCAGAACCGCTGGATCAAAATATTTCCCTTGCGCTATTTAAAGCCCTGCCACGTCAGCTTGGTACAGATCGGATAGTGCGCTTTCCCTGGTCGCAAAGGAAGGTTATCGACTATCAAGTCGGCATCGATATACTGGAGTTTAATGTGGATGCTAGCGGTCAGAGCCGTCTGATAGCTCAGTGGTTTGTCAAGCGTAAAGATAAACCGGCCATCGATAGACGCTCTGTCTACCAATTTCCGGCCTCAACCACAGACTACGCGGTTATGGTTAAAGCCCAAAGCCAATGTCTCACAAAGCTGGGACAGGAAATATCCGGAACTTTGCGGCAACTTATGGCCTCAGATGCAGCAAATAAAAGTAACAAAATGCCGTTGGTCGAGTGAAATTCTCGCTTGTAAAAATTTTTGTTAACTTTGAAAAGTTATGCTTTAAGTTAAATCTCATCCGGTTTGCGCCAAGTACCACCCGATCTAAATCACTTTCGGATAACACCATTCTTTAAATTTATAGGGCTGTGAGCCCTGATTTAATTTGGCATGACGCCTTTTAAAGGCTGAATCTCTGGATTATCGAAAGCTGGATCCGGCAAGGGATAGAGCAGATTGATGCGGTGCCCCTGCGGATTCGCTGTCATTTTTGGTAGCGTTTTCAGGTAACGCACCACAATTTCACTGACATCCAGCGGCATGCCTTTTTCATCCTTCACAACGTCAACTGAACTGCCTGGTGTGGCGCAGGCCCCGCAGTTGTTGATGGTCTCAGGATCATCTGCATACCAGTAACCTGCGACTGAATAAGGCACTGATAGCGTATGCGGTGCTGCATATTTGCCCTCATCTTTTGGATCAATCGCTTTTCCGCCGATCTTGATGTTCGAGCCTTTAGAGCCATAAGGCGCAAACACATCCAAGTCGAATGTCACGTTGCTGTAGCCGAACATCCATCCGCCAGTCCAAAGACCTGGTACTGTAGAGAACGAACCACGGGTAGAGTTCTCGATCTGTTTTTTGAGCTGATTGCCAAAGATTGGATAAACTTTGGCAATGCGCGCACCAATAGGCAAATAATGGTAAATATCCGACATGGTGATTGGGCCTGGTACAACATGGGTGCCGTAACGAAAACCACGAAGGGTCGCAAAATCAGAACCGGCAGCCCAACGCATCGCGTCAACAATCAGGTCGTGAGAGCTACCCTCAATAACGCCAGGATTATCTGTTTTGCTATTGGTGAAATTCGAGCGATGCAAAGCCACCGCGGTATAGCCCACCACGGTATCTACCGGACGCAGCAAAGTGCTGGTGTTGCCGCCGATTGTTACCGTCTGACCAGGAACAAAAGTGCCGCTTACAAAAGGTGCACGGACTTCTGCAATCTTGCGTGCGACTGCCGCATTTTCCTTAATCTCGTCGGTGATGATCTGCGGCGTCCATTTCCAGGTCAGTTTGCCATCCCCTGGAAGTTTATGACCTTTTTTGACCTTGAGATGAATCTCGCCCAGCATGGTGCCATCTTGGCCTTCTTCCACCAGTACGGTGCCGGTTTTAAGTACAATGGGCTTGATGGTGCGCTCATGCATATCTGCGTTCAGAATGAAGTCAACGCCAGGGTATCTGGAAGCAAGATCGATCGTTCTGGCCAACTCAAGCTCCGAGATCATTACAATGATGTCAACATACAGGATATTACGCAGTTGATTGATGTAGTAAGGCATTTCGTTTTCACCATCGGTGTAGACGAAACCCTTGGTGACCAGCGGACCGACCGCGCGAATGGCTCGCGCAGTAGTCATGCCCAAAATCCCGACTTTTACGCCATTGATTGTTTTTACGACATAAGGCGGTAATGGACGCTGGCCTGCCAGCTTGGGATAGGGAGTCGTGGCATCAGTTGATGGAAAGTCGATATAACCTGGCGCACCGGTCGTCTTTTTATCTACGCCAAGTGCCGGGCGATCCGATTCGCCGGGTTTGTCTGAAACCTGGCCAGGACAGAGAGGTTTGGATACCCCGGCACAAACATAATATAGATTGGCGGCGACGGTCTTGGTTTCAAGTAGCGGCGGCTTCCCGGATGAGCCGACGAAAGTCTCCAGAAATCGTTCCGGCCCATAGAGATAGTCCCAATTACCCGGTTCGTCAAAGTCCGGCTTCAGCATATTCATTACCTCAAGCAGTGCTTGGCCGCTGGTAAACATGGCTTCAGCAGAGCCTTGCAGCGTATCGCCGGTATTAAAATAGAGTGTTTTTCCAGGATTGGCTTTTCGAATATGGTTGATGACGGTCGCCATGCGCGCAAGTCCTCCTTCCATGCGGCCGGTCGTGTCGCTACGAACATTGTGCCTGGGCACAAGATGACCGTGGATGTCCCCAGAATGGATCAGCGTGAGCTCGCCGCTGCCGGCAAAGGCTGCGCCGGACATCATCAATCCGGCCAGTACAGTTAATTTTCCCGCAAAAAAACTACTTCCCATTTGTACTCTCTCACTACGATCAATTTAAGAATGAATTTTAGTCCACTGCAACCAGAATCAGATTTATGTTTCACTATCCCTATCCTCTTGGCACGCCAATATAGCGCCGGCAGTATCAACGAAGCAGTGCTGACGCTATAGGCCACAATATTCAGTAGGTTGGTGTGCAAACCAGATAGGCATGGCGTCAGCAAGGCATGTACATATTTCAATATAATGATATTCTAATATTATAATAATAGCCACTAAGTCTTACATCTACATATGCCGGATTAGTAAAACGACACGGACGGTCTAATGTTTTAGCCGTCCGTTAATTCAAATAACTAAAATATCAACACACTTAGAGAGGGTGCTTGGTTACAAGGGGTGATTTTTTGTGGGTTAACTCATTGTATGTCTATGCGGTTAAGTTTTCCGCCTTATCGATGCAAAATCAGCTCCAAAACAAATTTACTGCCAAAATATGCCAATAGCAGCAATACAAAGCCGATTAGCGTCCATTGTATTGCAATTTGTCCACGCCAACCGTAACGGCTGCGACCGATTAAAAGACAAGTAAATATTATCCATGCCAGTATGGATAAAACAGTTTTATGTACCAGGTGCTGTGCAAACAAATCTTCTATAAATAAAAAGCCACTGACTAAGGATATGGTCAGGAATACTATCCCCGTGCCGAGCATTTGAAATAACAAGGATTCCATGGTTTGTAGCGGCGGCAATGATTGGATGAAACGTTTGGGCGGATGGCTTTTTAATTGCTGGTCTTGAATGGCGAGCAGGATGGCTTGCAGGGCAGCGATGTTTAACAAGCTAAAGGCAATGATGGATGTCAGGATATGAGTGCTCATTGCCCAGTTGTATTTATGCAGCAATTGTGTATTACCGGCGAAGTTAAGCTCCAGAGCCAACATGATGGCAGCAATAGGAAAAAGTGCGATGCCCAGTTTTTCGACGGGTTTATTGAGTGCTGCTATTAATAGAAGCAGGGCAACAATCATGGCAACTAGTGAGCTGGTGCTAAAAAAACTGAAGTTAAAACCGCTATTTTGGTGAAATTCAATGGCGGTATATAAAAAATGTGTACAAACCGCTGTCCATGCCAGATAAAGGGCTGTACGTTGCATTCGGCTCTGGTCAATATGCCGGATAAGGAGCAGGGTACTTGCCAGGTAGGTGACAATTGACAAGGTTGCGAGTGCAGTGGTATTCATGGGCTTAGATGTATTTGAGCTGGCGTAATTGTCGGGTAACTCTGGGTTAATCCAATCTACAGTGTCTAAATTGTTCAGTAATTGCAACGGGTGCAAAGGTCCGAATGGATATGGTAATATATCGAATTAAATAGTCCTAGCGCATTTGTACTGGCGGGTAGTTTCCTTAGATTAAACAATAAAGTCATAGATATGTTTGATAATTTAACCGATCGATTAAGTATTACGCTTAAAAAACTTAAGGGTCAGGGCCGCCTGACTGAAGATAATATCAAGGAAACACTGCGCGAAGTGCGTATGGCTTTGCTTGAGGCTGATGTGTCTCTACCGGTTGTTACGGACTTTATTGATCGTGTCAAGGTAGGGGCTTTAGGGCAGGAAGTGCAGACCAGTTTGTCGCCTGGCCAGGCAATGATCAAGCTGGTTCAGGCCGAGCTTGTCAAGGTGATGGGCGCAGCGAATGAAGGTCTTAATCTCAAGGCCGTTCCCCCCGCTATTATTTTGATGGCCGGTTTGCAAGGTGCCGGTAAAACCACTACGGTTGCTAAATTAGGGCGTTGGCTGCAAGAAAATCAAAAGAAGAAAGTCGGTGTGGTCAGTGCTGACGTCTATCGTCCTGCGGCCATTAAACAGTTGCAGATGTTGGCTAATGAACTCAACCTGGACTTTTTTGACAGCGATTTGACTCAACAACCGGTTGATATTGCTAAAAACGCGATTGAGGCCGCCAAGAAAAAGTTTCTTGATGTCATTATTATCGATACAGCAGGCCGTCTGCATATTGACGATGAGATGATGGACGAAATTAAAGCATTGCATGCGGCAATCAATCCAGTCGAAACATTATTTGTTGTTGACAGTATGACGGGACAAGATGCTGCAATAACTGCAAAAGCGTTTAATGATGCGCTGCCATTGACCGGGGTTATCCTGACCAAAGCCGATGGCGATGCTCGTGGCGGTGCGGCGCTGTCTATACGCCATATTACCGGCAAGCCAATCAAATTTATTGGTGTTGGTGAAAAAACCAATGCCCTTGAACCTTTTTATCCTGATCGTATAGCTTCCCGTATTTTAGGCATGGGGGATATGCTGGGTCTGATTGAGGAGATTGAGCAAAAGGTCGATAAACAAAAGGCTGAAAAATTTGCCCGCAAAATGCAAAAAGGCAAGGGCTTTGATCTGGAAGATTTTCGTGAACAATTGCAACAAATGCAAAGTATGGGAGGTGTCAGTTCCATGCTGGAAAAATTGCCTGGCATGAGCAATGTTCCTCAGGAGATGAAAGATAAGGTTAATGATAAGGAACTGGCCCGTCAGATTGCCGTAATTGGTTCCATGACTATGCAGGAAAGACGTTATCCTGATTTGATAAAAGGTAACCGGAAAAAGCGTATTGCGGCTGGTTGTGGTCAGGAGTT
>JBBQCU010000128.1:0-8419 GCA_038319065.1 Methylococcales bacterium | reverse complement strand
TTCTACTTTGACCGAATAACGCCTCTAGCACTTGAGCTGGCTCAAATATATCGAGACAATGGCGGCATCATTTTTTTTGAGCCGTCTGAAATACAAGACAATGACGAGGGTATGCGTAAAGCGTTAGCGCTCACTCATATTTTAAAATATGCCGATGATCGTATATCGGACTTAGTTAATTTTAACCTTTCAAATATAACAGTAGAAATACAAACATTAGGGGCGCAGGGTTTACGTTTTCGTGCTCCTTCCCTAACAACAGAATGGATTGAGTTATCGGCTATTAAAGTGCCGTATATGGCTGATACAGCAGGAGCAGGTGACTGGTGTAGCGCAGGACTGTTGTACCGACTGTTTAATAATGACAACGCAGCTACATCTGGTATTTTTAGCCATAACAACCTTTGTGCAGCTTTGAGGTTTGGTCAAGCTCTCAGTGCATTAAATTGCATGTACGAAGGTGCAAGAGGAATTATGCATCATAGGTCTTCTAGCTACATTACTCGCGCAGCTAGGGCATTGAGTAAGCGTAGTCCTTTTGATTTTTCAGTATCAGGTGTTAAATCCGAACAAGTCCGTATGCAGCATTATTACAAAGCGGTTATTAGCCAGAAATATCAACAAAATAAACCTATTCAAGATACTAATCTATGCTGTGAACCACTCCAATTTATAACTGCCAGTCACTTCTAAATTATTCACTAAACATCATTGATTCTCTGCTTGAAGCAGTGCACGCACTTCCATAAGTAGCACACCTAACATGTTCTTGCCTTGACCGTTTACTTCCCCCCACTCCAGGTTTACTGAGTTTTTAACTGTAGCAGATTCAACTAACCTAGCATTTCCTGTATCAAGCAATATCTTACGTAAATCTTCATGCTGTGAAAATTTTGCAAGAAGCACTGCTCGCATACGATCGAATTTAATTTTAGACCAGTTTGGTGTGACATCCCAAACGTAAAGCCCATGTGCTACCATCGCCACCAAAGATGGACTGGGAGCGCTTAACATCCATTCACGTACATTGTCTTTTCTTGCCTTTCCGGCTTGGTATGCGTGTTCTGAAGTTGCATATGTAACATCTTCAAAGATTATTGTCCTGCGATATAAATTACTAAAGACACCATAAGGTTTTTCATTTGATCTATAAAACCGAATTTCATTGACAGTTAAAGTTGGCACTTGAATACTGGTAAATTGTTCATCTATTTTTAATAAGTGGCAAGTTACTATTTCATTCATTTTCTAGTCTCCAACTGTGTTATTTCGGCCGTGTCAATCCCAATTTTTTCGCAATACTCCAGCACCAAAACTTCAATCAAGCTTGTAACACTTCTATGAGCTTTTTTCGCTGCTTTTTCAGCCGCCGATTTAATCCGAGGCTCCACTCTCAAATTCATAATCGCTGTTTTTAATTTTGGTTTACCTAATGGCATAAATAATCAATTAATAATGCGTTATATATTAAACATAATATGTATATAAAATAACTCATTATTCACTGCAAGTAAAGTTCATACTAACAGCACTTAAGAATATGTTGGTGATCTAAATTTTCAGACCAACGAACATCACTATCGTCTATTTAAACCGCAATCAATGACCTTGGCTGCTTCTGAAGGTCTAAAATGCTTGTAATCATAGAAATGTTGATTAACATCATCGCCTTGTAACAACTCCGTGCAATCACCGACACTTTCATCCCCACTCAATTCCGCAATCTTTTGTTTAAAATCAGCAAGACGCTCTACCCCGTAAGCCTCTGCAACATAAGGATGCAAAGGATTCAAATAGAATCTGCTCTCAATATTTTCATCCTTAAGCCACTGAGCCAGTTTCCGGAAATCCTCAAAGCGACTGTCAATCCAGGGCGGCGCTTTAACGGGCTTGGCATTGATAGGAAACTGTTTGCGAATAAATGCGCCGTGATCTTTCTCGATTTCCTGATCATAGCGTTCCAGGTAATATTTTCCAGTCCCTTCGATGTCGTACCTTACTGACGGCTTACCACTGATACCTGTTACCAACCGGCTAAACCCATCCGAAAAGCTTGACGCAAACAAATAATCGAAAAGAACTCGTTGCAGGCTTTGTCCACTGGTTTCCGGATGAAGCTCATAAGCAGGCCCATAAGATTTAATATCAGTAAAGGCAATAGGCTCCAGACCGTAGACTACTGTTTTAATCGTGACACCTTTCCTTTTTAAGCCCTGTAACGTTGCCAGAATTTCATCCGGTTTAGCCGCTAGGAATGCCAGATTGTAAAAATGTCTGCCAGGAAAATACCGATCCACCAAAGCAGGATCTACCAAGCCCATGATTGACGATCCCACAATAAAAGCGTCATGGCCGGCGTTTAATAATTTTTTGTTACCTTTTCCCCCGGATGAGTTATTGTTGATCTGACCAATGATTCCGTCCGGCGAGTTCGGTGAGCTTTCTTTTGCCGCTTTCAGTAAATACTCAACCTTCAGGAACCGCTCATTCGTGGTTGACGAGGAATACCGGTCACCAATTGAGTATTTTTCTTTGAAAATCTGGTAGGGGTTCACCACCACATTCCACACTGGTAAAGACCAGGCGGCAATACCGCCGGCTACCAAGGCGGCTTTCCAAAACGAATCAAAACTGCCAATAGATAAAGCTTTCATGGGATCCTGACAACCAGATACTGGTGAAAAAAAGTGTGGTGAAATAAGCGAGATTTTTGAAGTTGGGCTCAAGCTGTTGAGCTTCTTTCTGGGCATTCATATATTCCAGGCAGATTGCCAAGAGAATGCCGCCTTGAACGAATTCCATGCCGGTGATTAGTGTGGTTTGGGTACAGGTCTGACAAATTCCGGATACGACACTGGGAATGGCAAAACCGTTGAGTCCAATCATCCCTTTCCAGATGGAAATAGCTTGAGACACAGATTCCGCACGGAATACCACCCAGGCTACCGTGACCGACAGAAATGTAATCGCAATGGCTAACGGCTCAACCATCCTGACACCGGCTTTCGTCCAGAGACGGTGGATACCAATGAATAGCCCATGCAAGACACCCCAGAGCACGAACGTCCAGGCGGCGCCATGCCAGAACCCACCAATTATCATGGTGACTGCCGCTGCAATCAATCCCATGGTAAAACCGTTGCGGTTACCTCCCAATGGAAAGTACACATATTCTCGAAGGAACCGGGACAGCGTCATGTGCCAGCGTTTCCAGAAATCAGCGATGCTGTTTGCCTGGTAAGGGGAGTTAAAGTTTTGCGGCAGAATGATGCCAAACATCAGGCCGATGCCGATTGCCATATCCGAGTAGCCAGAGAAATCGAAATAGATTTGTAAACCATAGCCTACAGACGAAACCCAGGACTCAAAAAATTGCAACACCGTGTTCGTCGCAAACAACGGATCGACCTTCTCGGCAATACGGTCGGCAATTACGCTTTTCTTGAACAGGCCTACCGCGAATAGGAACAAGCCTTGCGAAAACTGCCAGCTATTAAATTCAATTTTTTCGCGTAACTGCGGCATGACATCCGAGTAATGCAGAATTGGACCTGCGATCAAATGCGGGTAGAAGGAAATGGAGAAGGCGAATCGGAGAAGGTTAAAGTCGCTGACATAGCCCTTGTAACAGTCTACCAAGTAAGCGATCACCTGAAATGTGAAGAACGATATTCCGAGAGGCAAGATCAGGTGCAACAGAGTATTATCACCGCCGGCCACTGCATTCCAGTTTTCAATAAAAAAATCGGCGTATTTGAAATAACCAAGCAAACCAACGTTGTGTATCAACCCTGCGACCAGCAATGCTTTGGATTTTGTCTTCGATATCGTCTGCCCAAGGTAAAAGTTAACGAGCGCATTCCCAATTAACAGCGGCACATACCGAGTATCCCACCAGCCATAAAAATAAATGGAACAGATGATAACCAGCATCTGTGCGTCTTGCTCGCGTTCCATTCGCAGCAATACCCACCAGGCGGCAATCGAGAAAGGCAGGAAAAAATAGATGAATTCTGGAGAGTTAAATAGCATCGTTTTTCCTAATTAATGACGTGATTGCTGACGATGCCTTCTGGATCAATCGTGAATTTTTGGTTCTTAAATAAAACCATTAAAACTGGAATACAATTGCAATTACTTCTATCCCCATCGTCGTCACTAACGCACCCTTCTTCATGAATAACATAGACATCCCCAGAGTCTCCCTCTTCAATTGACGGAAAATTTCCGTTAGCAAGAGCTTTTTCTATTCTCGAAATGAAAATTTTTTCAGAACTCATAATTAATACCGTACTCATAATTAATACCGTTAACAAATTTGTATGTGTTAACTATATTAAACGGTCTGAAAGAGTTGTGTCGGGTCGAAAGACGCGGTTTTTCGGCCTCTTTTGATTTTTTTTAGACTTTTTGCAAAAAAAAAGCCATCCATTAAAAAATGGCAGCCTTTTTAGCATTAAAATATCTCGTGCGAATACGGGAAGCGTAATCGTGTCAGGAAAGGTGATGGCGACTCCACTCCAAAACCCGCGTGTGCGCGGGAAAAACATATGAAATATGAAAGAATAGCCCAGCATTTGCCCAAAACCCGCGTGTGCGCGGGAAAAACTATTTTGAATCCTCTCCTTAACCAGCTACCGCGATAAGGAATTCCCACATATTCAAAGACAAAACTAACATATTATTCTCGGAATGTTCAGAAGCACTAAGTAATATGAATATGTGGAGAAAATTTGACATGTCTCATCTTAATTAGATGTTAGATGATGTAATGTATTGCATGAGCTGAATATTTTATTCAGCTAAAGTTTCCCAATAAGCTGAAAAGTCAGTTGTCTAGTACTTGGGCTGTAGCTTTATTCGATTGGGTTTGCGTACAATAAAGCAATCCCAATAAAGTTATAACCCAAACTTTATTTGTGCCTTTTTAATAGCGTTATCTATTCCGGCTTTTGGCACTTTTTGTAGAAGGCATAGCATTTCATGAGGCACAGATGACAGGTTATACTTTTTCTGAATGTCATATTTAATTTTGATTATTAGGCTTGCTGTCATTTCAGCATCCGCTAAGGCACGATGATATTCGCCGGTAGTGGGCAGTTTTAAATGTCGTACCAGAGTACCTAGCTTGTGATCTGGAAAATGTGGGTAAATACGCCGAGATAACAGCATAGAGCAAGCAAACGGTTGGCGACGTTTATAATGAATACGAGACCACTCCGCATCAAGAAACTTAGTATCGAAAGAAGCGTTGTGCGCCAAAAGAGGACTATCGCCGATAAAATCAGCAAGCTCCCGCATTACCTTTTGGCAGGGTGGTGCTTTACGAATCATGGCATTCGATATCCCCGTTAACTGTTGGATGAAGCTGGGGATCGCTACTCCAGCATTCATAAGGCTCTGGAATTTATCGACTATCTTATTGCCATCAATGATAACAGCCGCAACCTCAGTCGCTCTATCACCAAGTTCGGGTGATAATCCAGTCGTTTCAAAGTCAATAACGACGATTTTGCTCATGATGTACGATACCTTTCCTCATAACCCCTACCTTTATACTGAGATATCCAGGTAAAAAATAACAGGGTATTTTTGCAGTGCATTTATTGCCAACTAACAGCAAAGAATTAGATTTTTGTAAATTGCATTCGTTAATCGAATCGTTAAAATGTTTCATTAAACATATCACTTAGGCTGTCACCAAAACCATAACCCGTATCCTTAGTTGCTTTTGTTAATGCTTCAAACCGGCTCTTCCATTCTTTTTCCAATCCTTTTGAGGCTATCAATTGGCAAGCTTCTTCGTAGGCTGATTCCATACTACTATAGAAATTTTCTTGTATATCTCCATACGCACTAATAAATTCAGCACCTTGTCCCACAAAGCACAATAATAATTCCACTCTTCCTTCAACAGACGAAGATAGCTTTTTATAATCACTGAGGGCGTTACGAATAGTAGATAACCTAAGTTTTCCAAATCCTCTGGTGGGAAAAAACTCATTTTCAATTATCTTTTTATATTTTGACAATATTTCAGTGCTTTCACCAGGAAGAAGTTGTGCTTGATAATACTCCCTGATCTGTGGGAAAGTTTTTATCAACGTGATTATCTCTTCTACCAAAGCATCGCTAGTTTTCTGATTTAAGTGGGATCTTATTTCTTTGATACTGATTTTTGACATAAATGTACATTTAATAAAGTTTAGGACTCTTTCCGATTTCATGGTGAGCCCTTTGGTCTTGCCCAGGAAGGCATTGTCGAAGCCGTTACCCCAATTCTGGTTACTGGGATGGCAAGTTGTCATTGAGCTATAAAAAATAGTGCATAGCGTTAGCCTAACTATTCAATCCAACTGAATTATCATGATGCAAAACAAATTTGATTGCTTAGCGATGTTGCCTTCATGTTTTTAAGTCTATCAAGAAACACTTGCTGAATGAATTATTTCTATTGCTGCCGAAAAAAATAATATGCAGAGCAAATTGGTAAGAATATTAAAAGTCGACAAGGATTTCACCCCGTGCCCCTTTGCAGACGACGATGAGTTGTTTCCAAATGGCATCTTCAAGTTTAACATTACAAAAATGCTTGAGTGTATTGAAAAAAATCCTGATGACGTTACTCTCGAAGAAGTAGCAGTGAGTGATTTCTGCAAAGGCTTTTCATCTATTAATGAGTCTCACATGGACTCGGTGGTAATTTCGCGGCCGGTAATATTGGCAGAAATATCTCCTTGTCGATATAACTTGATTGATGGCAATCACAGAATGGAAAAAGCGCGAAGGTTGGGAGTAATTAGCATACTGGCGTACAGGCTAAATGTTGAGCAGCATATAAGGTTCTTAACTTCAAAAAGAGCTTATTTAACCTACATCGAATATTGGAACAGCAAACTGAAATGACCTGTGCGGTAAGGTGAAAGGAGTGAATGAGTCAGAACACTAAACAGAAATCAGCAAACGCTATTTATATTCATAAAAAATGTCACGGGTTAAAAAGACATGTAGCATATTCCATTGAAAACCACCATCAATCACAATGCAAACCAGCCACTTGGAATTACTCGAAAGTTGCATCTGGCAATAAGCATTTTTTTGTTTTCTGGTCGTCTGGTTACGACCCAAAGCCGCCATTTGCTCGTATCAACGATGCAGGGCAGCTACTTGGGCGGACCAGCCATTCATTTATATGAATGCCTCAGTTCGGAGTCTGACCGGACTGGCCGATATTGCCATTAGACAGAATGAAATCGTTCTGTCGAATGATGAGCCCGATGGACCACCCCGGCATCCTGCGAAAACTGGTTCTTGAAGAGAACAGCAAAGATCAATCAAGCTCGACTCAGCATCGATGCGAGCTCGGCGTTGATTTCATCTTCGGTTCTGCCCAGCTGCTTCAATAGCGTAATGAAGTTGCTGCGGACAGCGTGGGACGTCGGGTGATCGAAGCCCAGACTCTCAATACAGATCGCCAGTGCCCGGCGGATCAAGGGCTCTGCCTCGGCCGGACGCTGCGTGTCCTTGAGCAGCAGCGCCACGCTATTGAGATCGGTGGCGACCGTGGGATGATTCGCGCCGAAATGCGCCTCGTCGATCTCCAGCGCCCGACGCATGAGTGCTTCGGCCTCCGGCAGGCGTATGAGTGCTGCTTGGCCGAACGCGTCCTTGCCGTCTGGGCACCAAGAGTAGTTGCGACAGCCGGGGCACGAAGAGTATTTGCGACAGTAACAGCGTTCTGCTTTGGCCTCCGCCAGGCGCTGGATGTCCTTGAGCAGGAGGGCCAGGCTATTGAGATCGATGGCGACCTTGGGGTGATTTGCTCCGAAGAGGGCCTCGTCGATCGCCAGTGCGCGGCGCATGAAATCCTCGGCCTCGACGGGGCGCTTGAGATCCTTGAGTAGCCAGGCCAGGCTATTGAGATCGGTGGCGACCTTGGGATGATTCGCGCCGAAATGCGCCTCGTCGATCTCCAGTGCCCGGCGCATCAAGGGCTCTGCCTCGGCCGGACGCTGCGTGTCCTTGAGCAGCAGCGCCAGCGTGTTGAGATCAGTGGCGACCTTGGGGGGATCGTCAGCGAAGTGCGACTCGTCGATCTGCAGCGCTTGGCGCATCCGCTTCTCAGCCTCCTCCGGGGAGTTCGTGTCCTTTAGCAGTAGCGCCAGCGTGTTGAGGTCGGTGGCCACTTGCGGATCGTTCGCAGGGAGGCTTGCCTTGTCGATCGCCAGCGCGCGGCGCATCAAGCGACTCGCCCCGGTCTGGCGATTGGTGGTCTTGAGCAGCCAGGCCAGGTGGTCAATGCTGATGGCGACCGTCGGGGCTTCCGCACCGAAATGCGCCTCGTTGATCGCCAGCGCGCGGCGCATCAAGGGCTCGGCCTCAGCGTAGAGCGCCTTCTCGGAGAGCAGGCGCCCGACTT
>JBBQCU010000127.1:0-8425 GCA_038319065.1 Methylococcales bacterium | reverse complement strand
AGGTTTCACTTCAGGGCACCGGTAAAACTATGTCAAGCTAATAGGCTCAGCGTTGGTTGAAATATCAATGAAACAAGGCTTTGTAGACGACAGCAATTTTTAGCTATACATAGTTAGGTACTATACATAGGGGTCGGGTAGCGACTGTGATCTCGTTAAAAATATTACAACTTTGAATGGCCGTTATTGAGATTGGGTTTTTGAAACTGATGAATAACAGGTAAACAGCCACAACCTACCGTTCAATTTCTTCAATAGGGCTACAAATAACCTGTGCGAACAATACAAAAAAGCCAGATGCGTATATTCGACCAATTTAAATAACACAAAAGGTAGTATGTGTTTGTGCTAAGTGGATAGTCCGCAAAAACAATTTTATGTCTTGAAAGTTTATATTGTCAAAAGGGTTGAGAGGGTACAAAATGTCCTATCTTAGATAATAAATAGTGGGCTGCATCTGGAGTTTTATTTTAATAAGACCAAGACAAATCGGTGGCAGGTGAGCTGTCACTCACGCTAAGGAGACTGCATATGAATCACCGTAGTAGTAAGACTGGCTTGAACCGATTACTCCATCTAGCAATTGTATTCATCGTACTTATACATGCAAGTTTACTCCAGGCTCAGCAGCCTCCACCGCCTGCGGCACCAAATGGCGTTCAGCTTAAACCGTCCGATCCACTCACACCTCTGAATGCGGCCTTCCGCATCGCTTATGCAAGTTTGCGGAACCAAGTCTTAGCAAAAAGCAGCCCAATCATCATCCAAATCGGTGATAGGATGGTGCTATTAAAAAATGGTGTTCGCATAGAAGCTCCGGCTTTGAGCTACCGCTATCACGAACTCAAGGGAGTGGCTCACCTCCCCTTGGCGCTTTACGTGATGTTGGTAAATAAAGCCGACTCCAAGCTGGATGAGGACCAACTCAATAAGCTGCGCGAGTATCGGGCATTGGTTGTTAATGTGCGCTCTTCTATAGATGGACGTAACTTCAGCCCGGAGCAGCGAGAGCGACAGTTTCGGTTGATCGACCGATCGCTTGCTTTCATAGACACCACTTGGCTCACAGGGATGGTTTCGAAGGCTGCTCTGCGCAAGTTTACGCTAAGCCAAAGCGAAGACATAATGGCTAATTCCTACGAGGCTGCTGAGGACCAAATTAATACCATGCACAAGCAGGTGCAGACGTGGCTTGCAAATATGACTACTGAAGAGCGGAAAAGATTGCGTGTTGTGGTTGGTGCTTCCCACATGCCGCGTGTCGGGAATATTTCTATGCAGTATTTCTCGGTGGCGCTGGGTGAGCCTTATGGGGGTCGCTACGAGGAGGAAGAAGAGAGAAACAGCGACTTTCGTCTGATCTACGGCGAGTCGATGTTCGAGGACGATAACGCCCTAAGGGTACTAGCGACACACCTGGTTGATAAAGATATCGGTGTTTATTTCTTTAATGACGCTCAACGGATGCATCGTGACCTGCTGTCTGATGCCGCTGAGGAGATCATCCGCAAAAAACTCGGCAAAACGCCTGAGTCAACCACCAGCAATCAAATACCTATTTCTAAATAATCGACTATCCGCTTTCCGTAGGCATGTTTCCATTCGGAAATCTGGATTGAATGTCTGCAAGGGGTCGGTAGTGAGCCTTTAACCGTCGGTTGCTTTTCCAGATGTAAGCGTCCGCTTTGGAGATGCAACCCTTTAATAACAGTCGCATCTCCAGTTTGAGTTAGGACGAGATCTCTGTTTGTTCTGATATTTTAAGAGCATCATCGGCTTCTATACCCAGGTATCTGACAGTATACCTTCAAGTTTGGTATGACCAAGCAACAATTGCAGGGCTCGTAAGTTTTTCGTCTTGCGGTACACAAGCATTGTTTTGTTCTGCGCATTGTATGAGTTCCATAAACCGCAGGGTCGAGACCAATCGATTTGACCAAGTCATCTACAATCCGCGCATATTGCCGGGTCGAAAGATGCGGTGAATTATGAATTCGGCTTGGAAACAGAAATTGATCCGATTTGAGTTGACCTTTATAGCTGATCCATTGTTATATACTCATCTGTCCCATACAATGTTCGCCGTCACTTGTAGCGCGCGAGGATTAGATTATGAATATGAAGACGGCGGAAACACCCGTACTGGTGGTAGGAGGCCGTACAACAGGACTCATGATGGCGTCCGAGCTGGCGCGTCATGGTGTTCCGGTAAGGGTTGTCGACAAATCACCTGGCATCGATACTCATTCGCGTGCCACCATACTGCACTCACGAACACTGGAGATCCTCCATGGCCTCGGGATCGCTCAACAGCTGATCGAGGTAGCATAACCCCAGCACGGGATCTCCCTTTACGTGAACGGGAGGCGTCTCGCGCGATCACAGGAGTACGCAGTCGATTCCCCTTTTCACGTGGGCGTTGCCCTTTCGCAAGCCAAGACTGAGAAGATCCTCGAACGGCATCTTAACCGCTTTGGCGTGACTGTCGAACGCAGTACCCAACTGACAGCGATGAACCAGGGTGTCGATGGGATACGCGCGACTTTGAGACATGCCGACGGTCGCGAGGAAATTGTCGATACACCGTGGCTCATTGGCTGCGACGGAGCTCACAGCACTGTGCGACACCTCATCGAGGAAGTGTTTCCAGGCGAAGCGGACCCATATCCGTACATGCTTGCCGATGTCGTCGTCGACGGGCTGCTGAAGCCCGAAGATGCATATATTTTTCTCAACGACCTTGGCGACCTTTTCTTCTTCCTGCTTGACGAAGGCCGGCGTGTCGTCGTTGCAAACGCCCCGAAAGGCAGCGATCTTAATGAAGCTCCCACTCTCGAGCAGATTCAGGAAGTTGTGATGCAGCCTAGCCTGCCGGACTTACGTCTCTCGGACCCCGCTGGCTGACTTACTTCCACATTCACTATCGGCTCGTTCCGCACTACCGGTACGGAAGAACTTTCCTGGCGGGCGACGCGGCCCACGTTCATAGTTTGATTGGAGGCCAAGGGATGAACACGGGAATCCAAGATGACCACAACCTGGCCTGGAAGCTTGCGTCAGTGATGCGCGGAATCGTGCCTGGCACGTGGCTCGACACCTATGAAACGGAACGCCGACAGGTCACCGAGGACGTGGTTGCGATGACGAAGCTGGCCACCGAGCGCACCGAGCTCTTTGCTGGCCTGGCGCCGAAAGAGCGCGAGAAGCTCATCGAGCACATGTTTGTGCCGGAAGGCGAAAAAATGCGGGTACGACGCCACGCCGAGGAGATCGACCTTGACTACCGGACGAGCCCCATTTGTATCGAGCCTGATGACGGATTCGAAAACGGACCTCATGCTGGGGCGCAGGCTCTGGATGCCTCCCCGATTTTCGTCAATGGCGAAACATCCACGTTTTTCGACCTGTTGCGTGGCCCGAATCACTGCTTACTGTTGTTCGCGGCCTCCACTCAGGGCGATTCTTCGACAGACCTTGCAAATGCCGCAGGGGCGATGGTCGAAGCTCATGGACACTGGGTCGATGTCTTCGTCGTCTGTGATCAGACTCCGCAGTTCATCTTGCCGCCCGATATCACCATTATCGAGGATCCGCAGCGATTGCTATATCAGCGATACGGGGCCAACATTGCCAGCCTCTATTTGATTCGCCCCGACGGTTATGTTGCCTACCGTAGCCGCCGGCTCGACAGTCTCGACGAATATCTCAATTACGCAATGCATTTTAGCCTGAAATTGTTTTGAAACGTTAAGGACTGGGTTGCAAACCCAGTCCAGCTCACTGTATTGCCGGAATTGAGTTTAGGCAGGCAGCGCATCACCTTCATGCTGGATAAAGCGGGGCTGCAGGCATACAAAACCAAAGCGGGCGGATGCGGATATCAAACGCTTATCAATGAAAGCTTACGGGAAGCCAATAGTATAAAAGAGGCGTTGCATGAGGTGATACGGGAAGAGTTGCACCCGGCTTGATTGCTCTCTTTATAAAATCAAGGGATTTGACCGCGCAGGCTAATATACAAACATCTTCATGTTTAAACAATCATCTAGCCTCAAATTTGACCATCAATTTGTCCGGCATCATGGTAAATGAAAAAATCTCTTGAACAGGAAGCTCGTTATCAACACGGGTAATCGAAAAATTCTTGCATAGCATGGCCATCGCCATTTTAATTTCAAGCAAGGCCAAATTGCGTCCCGGGCAAAAACGCGGCCCGGCACCGAAGGGTATACTGGCATTGCGATTATGAGCGCAAGCAGTTGAATTTAATTCCAGCCAACGTTCCGGTTTAAATGCGTGTGCATCGGCGAAGTTTTCCTCTTGTAAAGCACCATAACGGTTAACCAGCATCAGGAAGGTTCCTTTGGGGATTGTGATTCCGGCAAATTCGACATCCCTGTCCGGTTCCATAAACAATAGCGGCGTTACGGATTTTAAGCGCAACGTCTCATGAGCAACGGCTTCGATATAATTCAATTTTTCGACAGTGCTTAATTCCAGCGGCATTGTTTCGGCGCCAAGCACTGTGTCTGCTTCCTGCTGCATTTTATGTTGTACTTCCGGATGTCCCGTTATCAAATATAACAGCCAGGATAAGGTATTTGCCGTGGTATCCTCACCCGCCAGGAGGATATTGATGATATTGCCTTGAATTTCCACATCGGATAAACAGGCGCCGTCTTCATCATGAGCTAATAGCAATCCTTCCAGGAAATTTGCCGGCTGCATAGCAACTTCAGTTTGTTGTTCAAGCCGGTGTCGTGATTGTTGGACAAACGTTTGGATCGTTTCCTTTATCACTGCTAACGACTTTTCCATGGCGCGATCGCTGGGCAATTTGATAAAGTGCCAATAGGGAAAGGGTGCATTCGTTCGACGATTGAACGCTGGCAGGAGCTTTTCCAAATGACGCTGAAAGTTATCGCTTTCCTGTTCCAGCAGATTAATATCATAGCCGAAAGCAAGATTGGTAGTAATGTCAACAGTAAATCGCATCCAATCTTTTTGTGCGTCAATGGGCTGCCCTGTACCGGCAATTTTGGTCCAACGGCTTTTTAATCGTTCAGTAATGGTAAGCATGACCGGAAAAAATCGCCGTAAATATTCCGGCTTAAACGCCTGCATGGTCAGAAGACGTTGGCGCTGCCATTGTTTCCCTTCAGCGGTAACAACACCATGGATTCCTAATTCACGCGCCACCCGTTCTATAGAACTTACCCGGCGATAGGTTTGCGGCCGGTCGCGTAAGATGTTTTGTATCAACGTGGTATCGCTAATAGCCACAACAGTCTTATTCGCAATCTTGAATTTGTAAATTTCGCCATAAATACCGGACCATTCCTCCAAAATCAAATGCAGTTTCTGCAAATCTATTTGCAACAGATTGCCTAAAACAGGCAAACCTTTTGGGCCCGGTAACCGGGAAAGTGAATTACGCTGTTTTCCGGTAATCAATGGATATCACCTTCATCAAAGAGATCTGGGAATGAAAAGTCCTGTAGGGCATGTTGCGCTATCATTAACTATATTTCGCTGTAATTGTCAATCACATAAACATCATTTAAGGATTACTTTCACGCAATAAGTATTTGTACGTATTGTAAATCAGATTTGTTTCCTTTAACTTGTAACGCTATAGATCATACCGGCATATTTTTTAGTATTACAATCCGTAAGACAGAGAGTATTTGCGAAGCTCGGTTGAGGTGTGTTATCTCAGGTTGGGTGCTTGATTTATCGTAAATTCCGCAGTTTTAGGTAGTCGTGCTATAGAAGCCGCAATCTGAAAGAGGTTGAGTGTTTTCCTACTCTTTCCAGCATAGGCTTAGCTGGCCTGACCACTGGCCGCAACATGCAAATTGACAATTGAGGACTAGTTTATGAATGACATTCATTTTGTTCTTACCCTCGTTCTATCTCTTCTAATTGCGTCTCCTTCATTGTCCGCAATCCCCGCTAGCGAAGAGTTGGCGAATGCGGCAACGGGATATATTGTGGGCTATACCGGTACTTCCACAGATCAGGATTACTTCAAGATCAGCGTCCCTGCCGGTCGAACCCTGACAGTCATTATGGCGGCCCTGCGAAGGACTAAGGCCTCTACTTGCTGAACAATTCCGTCCTCCTTTCCCCAACCCTCCCGGAGGGAGAAGAAGTAAGGTATTAAAGTCATTTCATGTATGCACCTTACATGCGGTCCTTTGAGGAATGGCAAATATAAAGGTCTCAAGGTGTAATCAAAACTTTTTTGGAGGCAGATAATGAATCAATCATTTAGCTTTATTTTTGCCATAATGGTCTTTATGTGGTGCTCCGCATTGGCCGACCCAGCCAACGTACTCATTGATAAAGAATTCTCTCTGGGTATTAGTCAAACTGCAAGTGTTGAAGGAGAGAAACTCATTATTAAATTCAAGGCTGTTCTTGAGGATTCACGTTGTCCGATTAATGTGGTTTGCGTATGGGCTGGTAATGGCAAAGTTGAATTTGAAGTACTTGATACTGATGGGCAAAATAAATCGGTTATCCTGAATACTGATGAAGAACCGAAATACGTAACTTTAAAGAAGCACAAGCTGAAATTAATCTCTCTAAATCCTCCTAGAGTCGACGGGGTGTCGATTTCACCTGGAGATTACTCAGTAACATTGCTCATCGAGAGAAAACCGGCTGACTGAAGAATTGGAAACCGATCTTACTTCCTCTCCTGCCGGACGGTTGCAAGGATGCAGGAGGCAGAACAAGGCATGGAACTGTTGCCGGGTGTGTCGGGAAGAGGTGAATAAAATCCGGCACTTATATTCCCCGCATCCCAGCCATCTACCACAGGGCTAATCTATGCACACATCTTTCGAAATGCTAGCCCTCTCCTGAAGGAGAGGATTGGGTGAGGGGAATTTAGAATAGGAAATGATCATAGCTATTAAATATAAAACAAATGCCAATAAATAATTTTGTTCAATGTCTATACAGCAAATATTTCGTTAGAGATTTTGGTTGTATTGATTAGAAAATACAATGGGATTTTTAGGAATTGGGGAGAGGTAACTAGCTTTTTATTTCCCCTCACCCAATCCTCTCCCTTTGGAGAGGGCTCACTCTGCTCCAACAAATGTGTGCATAGATTAGCCCTTAAGGGAGAAGGAACTAAATCGCTTAACTTAAATGCAGTGATGCAATTGGTTGGGCGCTTACAAACCATAAGGGGTTACATATGAAAACTTATCACCAACTATCATCCGGATTACCCTTTGTAAGGTACATCCGTGGTGCAATTTTTATCAACGTAGTCTTTATTTTATCTACGGGGGGCGCTGCGGCTGTAACTTCGAATCCCAAAGTAAACCATAATCAATTTGACGCAAGGATCGAATTTAATCAGGGGGTAACTCAAAAATTAGTCCAACCACAACAACTAAACATCGCCAAGCTGGCACAGAAAGTCCCCGATCTGGCTTTTACTTTTGATAATACAACCGGGATTATTAGTTCTTTGTCCAGTCCTACCGGTTATCTCAGCGAGTCGAAAAAAGGTCAGGAACCTTTACCTGTAGTAATGGACTTTTTAACCACTAATGCTCCCATGCTGGGTATGAGCGCGAAAGATATTTCCAGTTTAGAGGTCACCGATCGTGTACATTCCAAGCTAGCCGGCTCTACGCACATCTTCATGCGACAGGTACATGAGGGCTTGCCTGTTTATAACAGCCAAATGCAGGTGAATATGGATCGAGAGCAAAGAATCCTGAGCGTTAACAACAGTGCCATGACCGATATTGCGGCTTCAACAACAGCCGCAAAGCCAGGTATCGATTTGTCGGCAGCGGTCGGCAAGGCAGCAGACCACCTCGGTATTACCCTGTCCAATCTACCTAAAACAATCAATACTGCTGCCGGTGTTCAACAGATTACATCGGTTAATCCCTGCGGAATCTCCCTGGAACCAATACAAGGTAAGCTGATGTGGTTACCGGTTCGTAAAGGTATGATGCGCCTGGTCTGGAATTTTCAAATCCATACTCTGGATCAACAACACGTCTACGATTTTACTGTTGATGCTGAATCGGGTAAGGTTTGGACACGGTTCGACTGGGTGGCTTCGGATCAATATCGTGTCTATGCCAGACCTGCCGAAAGCCCCAATCATGTATCACCGCAACCCCCGGCAGATGGCCGGACCCTGCTAAACAATCCGGCTAACGCCACAGCTTCGCCTTTTGGCTGGCATGATACTAACGCCAGCGCCGGGGCAGATTTTACGACGACACGGGGAAACAACGTTTTTGCCTATACGGATACGGATTCAAACAATGCTCCTGATGCAGGCTCTGATCCTAACGGCGGAACCAGTTTACGCTTTGACTTTCCCGTTAACTTTAACTCAGCGCCTGATAGTTACAAAAATGCTGCTGTAGCCAATCTTTTC
>JBBQCU010000126.1:0-8429 GCA_038319065.1 Methylococcales bacterium | reverse complement strand
TAAACTGTGTTATATAACACAGTTTAATAAATTGTTGCGTTAAATCACCTACTTTTTATCAAACATCTCTCCTCTGCCTCATTTGACCCCAAAATAAATTAGTAATGGGTATAAGCTATAGTTTGCTCTATTATTAGCGCCCTTAAATATTTTTAATAAACCACCATTAGAAATTTGCCCAGCTAATTAAGTCCGGGTATTTACCCGCAACAAATGAACCCAAATGACTCTCTCTTCTAATTCAGGCACATCACAAACGGCCACCGCTCACCCATGCGAACAAAGGGTAGAACAACTCAATAGCCAATGCCGTTGCGTGTCACTCAACCGGGAAGCAATGCGTGCAGAATTATGGCAACAGCAAGACGATATTAATCTATACCGTATGATTGTTGAAGAACGTCCTCACCTTTTTGCCGAATCTGCCGTTTTCGTCACTGATACCTGTGTTCAAAGACAGCGTGACATCATTGCCGCATTAGAAAGTGTTATTGCAATGCCGGCTTATCAGGAAGGTGTCCTTACCTATGCTCCCGACTCGGCGAGATTCATTCCAAATGCACACGGCGTATTTTTCGGTTATGATTTTCATCTGAGCGCCGAAGGTCCACAATTGATTGAAATAAATACTAATGCCGGTGGAGCTTTACTCAATGCCATCGTAGCGCGTACGCAGAAAGTTTGTTGTGATCTCTCGGAGGAAGAATTACCGGCTTATATAATTGAGGTAACGCCCACCCATACTCCGGAACAGGCATTTATTAAAATGTTTCTTGAAGAGTGGCAAGCTGAGCGTGGTCAACAGCCTTTACTTTCGATCGCTATCGTCGATGAAAATCCGCAAACCCAATATATGCTGCCGGAGTTTCTTTTGTTCAAAAAACTGTTTGAACAAAACAACATCAACGCCGTTATTTGTGATCCCTCTGAACTTGTATATCGAGACCTGGCACTTTGGAACGGAAACCAGCGTATCGATCTTGTCTACAACCGTTTGACAGATTTTGGGCTGGAAGCAACAGCGCACAAGTCTATACTTGAAGCCTATTTGGCAGAATCGGTTGTCGTTACCCCTCATCCACGGGCTCACGCACTTTACGCTGACAAAAGAAACCTGATCCTATTGACTGATGAAGCAGTATTGATAGATATCGGAGTTGACGCAAAAACCAGAGCCATACTTCTTACCGGCATCGCTCATACAGTTCCGGTAGATCCTGACGATGCCGAAACATTGTGGGCGACCCGTAAGCATTTGTTTTTCAAACCCGCTAAAGGTTACGGCAGCAAAGCCACATACCGTGGAGACAAGCTAACCCGGCGGGTGTTCGGTGAAATTCTGCAAAGTGACTATGTTGCGCAGACCCTGGTGCAACCCAGTGAGCGGCAATTGGAGATAGAAAACAAAATTGTCGATTTCAAACTTGATCTGCGTCATTACGTTTATAAGGGTCAAACACAATTGATAATCGCCCGTTTATACCAGGGACAAACCACCAATTTCCGCACTCCCGGCGGCGGCTTTGCCCAGGTTTTGGTGGTTCCGTGTCTGGATAATGAAATACCCCCAAATTAAAAGACCGCTAGCAAGGTTATTTAGAACCGGTCGCAGCTTACTGCGTTGATTGAGCTAAAAATAATGTTTTTGTGAATGGCAATAAAAACGTTGCCTTTTTAGCTTTGGGTTTGTTTAGGGTTGAATGGATACGGGCAAAGTCAACGAATCGATAATTATTATACGCGATTAGCAAAGCTTTGAGACCATCCCGCGGCCCTATAACCCAGCCTCATATTGAACTTCGTTACCGGCCCTTGAGAAACACAGACATCTACAAGTCCGGCTTAAAGTAAATGTGATTCTTCGAAATGACACGGCTCGCTTTAATCGAGTAGAGTTCAATATCCACCGTCCATTAATTTAAAGCTTGGAAAATTTGACAACAAAGCACGCGGCTACGCTTTGTCCATACCATTTGTTTTATTTCGGATGCGTATCGGGCACGGAAAGAGTATCTTCGCTCTTTTCAAGACAAATTGGCTAATTTTAATGAAAAAGTATTATGGGTGATGGAGAATTATCGATGGCAAAACCCTGTCTCAAAGCAACGGGTTTATTACCCGAGGATCGCATAGAACCAGTTCTTAGTTTGGGATAAAAACCATTGCTGATACTAACGAGTTTATTATTCATGCCTTGCAAAATTTAGAATAATAAGGCGAGTAATGAGCGACACGAATCGCAATACCGGTCTGGACCCCTTACTGGTTTGAACAGCAAGCCTCTCTTCCGGTCATTAACCTGCATCGTCCATTAATGCACCGGAGCTTATGGCAGCAGCTTTACCTCTGCTCTCATTGACTTTCGATAACAAAAGCAGTCCAACGATAAAAAACGCTAGAGTCGACAGCAAAGATGTCCGGTGATTACCATTACTCAAGTAATTTATCAGGCCGTAGCTCAATGGCCCTAGTATTGCCGATAAGCGATTGACTAATCCCCATAAACCTAAAAATTCTCCTGCCCGTTCGGATGGCGAAAACTTGCTGACTAAAGCCCGCCCGACCGCCTGGCTTGCCCCCATGGCGAGACCAATCAAATTACCGGCTATCCACATATCTAATGACGTAGTGGCAAATAAAGCCGCCAGCACCGCAATAATCCAGATGACCAGTGTAATTGCCAAGGTGGGGACCGATCCCATCCGGTCTTGTAGATGCCCGCAAATAAAAGCACCAACAGCGGCTGTCACATTAACAACCATTATGAGTATAATCAGTGATTGGGTATCAAAGCCTATCACTTCCTGTGCATAAATCGCGGCCAAAACCACGACGGTGCTAACACCAGACTGGTACACACCCAGTGTTATCAAGAACCAGAGCAGATCACGAAAACGGGCCGCTTCTTTAAATGTGTGAGCCAACCGCGCATAACTGACCTGTAGACTGGACAGGCTCTTGTCCCATACAACGGGTATCGCTCTCTCACGCAGCCATAAAAAGGTCGGGGTGGCCGCCAATGCAAAAATTGCAGCGGTGATTAAGAGCGTAACAGGTACATATTGGGTTTCAGAAAACCCGTGCAGCTTGGCCCAGGTAATATAGGCCAGGCAAATTCCCAATGTCAGCAGGCCGCCAAAATAACCCAGGCTCCAGCCATAACCGGACATTTTGCCCATATTCTCCTCAAGCACAATCTCCGGTAGAAAAGCGGCAATCAGGTTTTCGCCGCTGGCAAACATGATGGCTGAAAGTATAACCAACATCATACCCAGCCAAATATCACCGGGACCAACCAGGGCCAGCAAGGCTGTTGATACGATGCAACCCACCGAGGAAATCATTAGAAATAGTTTCTTGCAGGCCCGATGATCGGCCATTGCACCGACCAATGGTCCGCTGATCATGACGATAAAATTGGCAATACCGATAGCCAACGACCAAAGCAGGGTCGATAAACCGGGTGACACACCTTGTGCGGCACCGGCAACCACGCCAACGAAATAGGCGCTGAATATAGTGGTTTGCACCACGGTGGTATAACCGGAGTTAGCAAAGTCATATAATGCCCATGCCAGCAATTCCTTTTTCCCGGCATAACCTATTACCGGGTTATTCTCATCTGCTGACGGTTTATTCTGATTGCTATTCATATTCGGGAAGCCCACAAGAAGCATTAATTTAGTAACCCTTCAATTTTGAAGGGGGAATATTGTTATTAATTAAAGATATTTATCCAGCAGAACTGGCGTCCCAACCGCGCATAAAATTCCGGACCAATAAAATTATCGTTTCTTCTGCTTCCTTAATTTCAGTCTTATCCTGCTGACCCGTTACCGACATCACACAGATTCCATGAATACCACACAATAGAGCCCTGGCCACGCGCTTCCTATGCTCTTCAGAGAGCCCTGGTGCAAGAACCGCAACCTGCGCTTCGACTGGGGCAAACACATTATCAACTTTATTTTGATACCAGTCCGGAATTTCAGCATCTTCCGAAAAACGATAGTCAAAAATCTGGCCCCAGCGATTGAAGTTCTGACTGGCATAGTTTAAATAAGCCATGGCCAGAGACTGAATTGGCTGCTCAGGGCTGCTTTCTTGAACCTGCACTAAATGAGCTGTAATAGCATCCAGTGTTCTCGCGTTAATGTGCATAATCAAATCAGCCATATTTACAAATACCATGTAAATACTGCCTACGGTGTATCCAATCTCCACAGCAATCTTGCGCACTTTTAATGCCGAAAAACCTTCCTCGGTGACAATCCTTTCTGCCGCATCCAAAATCATTGCCTTTAATTCTTCCAGACTGTGCTCACTTCGTCTTGCCATGTTTAACCATTTTAATTCTTTAATGGGCTTTCAAATTAGACTTATAGCTGTATTTCGATTTGTCTCAACTCTGCGAAGTATTTAACCATAAAATCAACAAACGTCGTTAATTTGGCGGGTAAAAAGCGTCTTTGCAGGTAAGTGGCATAAATAGCCAGCGATGGAATGCGAAAATCCTGTAAAATTTCTATTAATTTTCCTTGTGCCACATAGTTACCGGCCGATATTTCCGGGGCCTGCACTATTCCCATTCCTAAAGCAGCGGCCTGACATAATGCTCTGCCATTGTTTGAAGCAAAAAGCCAGTCCGGTTTAATTTTTATCTCTTCTTTACCAACCTTGAATAGCCAATAATCTTTATGCGGCGTATCAATGTAATGTAAACAGCGATGTGAACTTAATTGATCAATATGTTCAGGTTTGCCATATTCGGAGAGGTATGCAGGTGAAGCATAAGTACACAATCTGGTTTTAGCAATTTTTCTGGCAACCACGCCTAAATCAGGACTATCCGTCACTAAAATTGACAAATCAAAACTGCCTTTGCTTAAATCTACACGGCTATTATGGAGCGTCATCAGAATTTTAACGTCCGGGTAATTGCGTTGATACGCATTAATAGCAGGTACCATATAAAGCCCGCCAAAATCTATCGGCGCGCTGATTTTTAATGTCCCTTTTACATGGCGGCCCAATTGCGAGGTAGTTTCATCCAGTTCCGAGAAATCGTCCATAAGCTGTTTGCTGCGGTTATAATAGATCTCCCCTGCTTCAGTCAGACTAATTTGACGGGTTGTTCTGTTTAACAAGGCAACACCCAGGGATTCTTCCAGCTGAGCCATGTATTTGCTGATCATCATTGCAGAAAGATTCATTTCGCGGGCTACAGCCGCAAAAGTGCCCAATTCTACAATACGGCAAAACACCTGCATGTTATTTAATTTATCCATACTCATTAATTATAAACAATAGGTTTATATTCTATAAATTTATTTATCTATTTTAAATCTGAGTTTATTAGAGTACCATTTTAATCGGAGATAGTTATGTACCGTTTGGTTTTTTCATGTTTTAATGATTTGGCCAAACGGTTTTTTTTGCCCGATGAAAATAATAAGAGGTATTTATGAGCAAAATTCTTAATGAAGTTTTAGCAGCAAACAGAGACTATGTAAATGATTTCGGTGATAAAGGCTCTTTGCCTATGCCGCCGGGAAGACATTTTGCTATTCTGACCTGTATGGATGCCCGTTTGGATCCGGCCAAATATGCAGGTTTATCTGAAGGTGATGCACACGTGATTCGTAATGCCGGCGGCCGTGCCAGTGACGATGCTATCCGTTCACTGGTCATCTCCTATAAATTATTAGGAACACGGGAATGGTTTGTCGTTCATCACACTGATTGCGGTATGGAAACATTTACCGATGATATTATGCGTGACTTGTTAGGCAGCAGTTTAAAAACAGCTTCCATCGATGCAAGCGGTTGGCATGATTGCTGCGAAGGCACGGGGTCTGCAGAAGCTAAATATATCGACTGGCTGACCATCAAAGATCAAGAACAAAGTGTTCTGGAAGATGTACTTCGCATAAGGAGCCATTCTCTGGTTCCTTCCGACATACCCGTTTACGGTTACATCTACGACTGTAAGTCAGGTAGATTGATCGAAGTCCCGGCTGCAACTGTAGCGGGTAAAGCCAGCTAAAAATGATTTACAACCCTGCTTATATCTCCAATGATACAAGCAGGGTTGATTTATCGCATATTGCGCAATCGAATAAGGTAAATCTGAGTATTGCTTATATTGCAAATTATTTTACTCCTGGAAATTTGTGACCGCTCCATCCATAATAAGCGATGTAACAATAACAAATAACCGGTATAAAAAAAGCATGTTGAATGCCGATCCGGTCAGCAAACAGTCCTTGCACAACCGGAAGAATAGCGCCTCCGACTATTGCCGCGCATAAAATTCCTGAACCTTGTCCAGTATGCTTTCCCAAGCCGTTAACTGCAAGTGAAAAGATGGTTGGAAACATGATGGAATTAAAAAGTCCTACGGAAAGAATTGTCCACATGGCAACTGAACCGCTGCCGATCATCGTCATTAATACTAAAGCAGCCGCTGTAAGCGCGTTAAATACGACGACTTTACCGGGTTGGATTTTTTGCATGACAGCCGCGCCGATAAATCGCCCAATCATGGCTCCTCCCCAATAAAAAGAAACATATTTTCCGGCATCTTTTTCCAACAGTCCGGCAATATCAGGTTCTCCCAAAAAATTGATTAGAAAACTGCCAATAGATACTTCACCGCCAACATAAACAAAAATAGCGATGGCGCCTAATATGAGGTGTTTATATCCCCATGCACTTTCATGCACATCATCAAAAGATATATTTTCCGCGTTTGCAAGCCATTGACCGGAGAACTTGATTTCAGGTAATTTGATCATTGCAAAAATGACGGCAATAAAAAATAAAACCGCTGCAAGAATCAGATAAGGGGTTTGCACCGCTGCCGCTTGCGCAGCTTGATAAGCCGATAACTCATCAATGTTAAGTAATTTAATTTCCTCCGCGCTTTTCACAGCCGTAGAAAGAATCAATAAAGCGCCAAAATAAGGGGCAATGGTCGTACCCAGGGAATTGAATGCCTGAGTCAACGTTAATCGGCTAGAAGCGGTTTCCGGTTTTCCTAAAAGGGTGACATACGGATTTGCTGCAACCTGCAGTAATGTAATTCCGGAGGCCAAAACAAACAATGCAACTAAAAATAAAGGATAGGAATGCTGGCTTGCGGCTGGATAAAATAGCAAAAAACCTGTACCCGCTATCGATAAACCGGCAATGATCCCGCCTTTATAATCGATTTTTTTAACCAAATAGCCACTTGGAACAGAAACAATAAAATAGGCGGTAAAGAAGCAAAATTGAACCAGCATGGCTTGCGTATAATTCAGGGTAAATACCGATTTCAAATGAGGAATCAAAATATCATTCAAACAGGTTATAAAGCCCCATATAAAAAAAAGCGACGTTAATAATGTTAATGGACCAAGGTAAGAATATTTATCGGAGCTCTCTGGTATTTTACAAGGTGATTGTTTTGTGATATTAACATTAACCATTTGAAACTTGCCTATTGTCCTGTTACAGAGAACAAAACGGTTTCATTGCCAACCATAACCATAAAATCACCTGGCTCATCAATCCGTTTAAGATCAACGCCTATAAATGACAAGTCGTAAGGCGTTAAGGTAAAGCTTAAGGTTTCAGCTTGACCAGGACCAAGCTCGATTTTTTTAAACGCTTTCAATTGTTTTTTGGGCCGGGTTACCGAAGCTGCAACATCATTTAGATAAAGCAAAACCGTTTCCTTGCCATTTAACAAGCCGGCATTTTTAACATTCACTGTAATATTGATATTTTCGTCCAAGTTGACTCTGTCTTTTTCTATCTTCAAACCACTCGTTTGAAAGGACGTATAACTTAAGCCATGGCCAAACGGATACAAGGGATGATAAGAATTCAATTCATAAGATTCGATCGGTTTATGATCGTATATCACACTGCCGTTGGTATTTCCCGGATAGGAAATAGGCAGTTTGCCATTGGGGTTATAATCACCGTATATAATATCGGCAATGGCTTCGCCGCCTTCCATACCCGGCAAGAAACCCAAAATAACGCCGGATGCCTGTTCAGCAATGGCTGTAATGATCCGCGGGCGGCCACCGAGCATGACAAGAATGATCGGTTTTCCGGTTTCTATCATGGCGTTGGCAAGGTTGATTTGAGCTTGATTGAGATTCAATGAGCCAATATTGCCGACTGTTTCCGTATAAGGTTTCTCACCCAGACACAGTAATATAATGTTATGGTTTTTAGCTTCCTCAACAGCTTTTTGAATATCAATCTCGTCATAAAATGCATTTCCCCCCACGTAAGTCACTTTGCCTGTGGACTTTTTTTGGATGGCTTCAAAAACCGTTAACTTGTCCTGAGGATATAAACGCTCCTCGTCGCCTTGCCAGGTAATCGTCCAGCCGCCATTCATCACGCTCAATAAATTTGCGGTGGGCCCT
>JBBQCU010000125.1:0-8453 GCA_038319065.1 Methylococcales bacterium | reverse complement strand
ACTCCGATGGCTACCGCCACCGCGGTCTTAGGTTGTGTGACTGCGGTTATGATATGTAGCCCACCGCCCCGGTACGAGTACTCAGCGAATATTTAAACAATAAACGTTCACTGAGAGCGGTCACCAAAAAAGTTTTTTATGCCCAACTTTAGAGTAAAAACATGACAGATTTATCGCTTTACAGAAACATAGGTATTTTCGCGCACGTTGATGCGGGTAAAACCACCACAACCGAGAGAATTTTAAAACTCACCGGTAAAATCCATAAAATCGGTGAAGTGCACGATGGTGCAGCGACTACAGACTTCATGGAACAGGAACAGGAACGCGGCATTACCATTCAGTCTGCGGCAACAACCTGTTTCTGGAAAGATCATCGATTTAATATCATTGACACACCTGGACACGTTGATTTTACTATCGAAGTATATCGTTCTCTGAAAGTTCTGGACGGCGGTATCGGCGTTTTTTGCGGTTCAGGCGGGGTAGAACCCCAATCTGAAACCAACTGGCGTTATGCGAATGACTCTGAAGTTGCTCGGGTTATCTATATTAATAAACTGGATCGTATCGGTGCTGATTTTTACCGTGTGGTTAAGCAAGTTGAAGAAGTCCTGGGCGCGCATCCGCTGGTGATGACTCTGCCTATTGGCACCGAGGACCAATTCTCCGGCGTGGTTGATATACTGACTCGCAAAGCCTGGATATGGGATGATTCAGGAGATCCGTTAAACTACACCATTCAGGATGTTCCTGCCGACATGTTGGCTGATGTCGAAAAATGGCGCGAAAAGTTGATTGATGATGTCTCCGATCAATACGATGACGTTATGGAAAAATATCTTGAAGGTGAAGAACCCGATATTGACACCATCAAGCGTTGTATCCGTAAAGGTACAATTAATCTGGATTTCTTCCCGACTTTCTGCGGATCGTCTTTCAAAAACAAAGGCGTGCAGTTGGTGCTTGACGGCGTTGTTGATTACTTGCCTAATCCAACCGAAGTTAAGCCGCAACCTGAAGTGGATCTGGAAGGCCACCCAACAGGCAATTTCGCAATTGTTGATGCCAACAAACCGCTTCGTTCCCTGGCGTTTAAAATCATGGACGACCGTTTTGGCGCGTTGACCTTCTTGCGTATCTACTCCGGCAAACTGGAAAAGGGTACCTCAGTACTGAATACTTTTACCGGCAAAACCGAACGTATCGGCCGTATTGTGGAAATGCACGCCGATGCCCGCGCAGAACTGGATTCTGCTCAAGCAGGCGATATTGTTGCAGTGCTCGGTATGAAGAACGTACAAACCGGTCACACCCTGTGCGATCCGAAATTCCCTGCGACCTTGGAGCCTATGGTATTCCCTGATCCCGTTATCTCATTGGCTATTACGCCGAAAGATAAAGGTGCGTCTGAAAAAATGGGTATCGCGTTGGGTAAAATGATTCAGGAAGATCCTTCTTTCCACGTTGAAACGGATGAAGACAGTGGCGAAACCATCCTTAAAGGCATGGGCGAGCTGCATCTTGATATTAAAGTTGACATTCTGAGACGTACTCATGGCGTTGATGTTATCGTTGGTAAACCACAGGTTGCTTACCGTGAAACCATTACCAAATCGGTTGAAGACGAGTACACCCACAAGAAGCAATCAGGTGGTTCAGGTCAATACGGCAAAATCAACTACAGAATTGAGCCAGGCGAGCCCGGCAGCGGTTTTGTTTTTGAATCAGCGGTTACCGGCGGTAACGTGCCACGTGAATACTGGCCGGCGGTTGAAAAAGGCTTTAAAAGTATGCTGGATAAAGGCGTGTTGGCCGGTTTCCCGTGTTTGGACTTTAAAGTTATTTTAACTGACGGTGCTTTCCACGCGGTTGACTCGTCTGCGATTGCCTTTGAAATTGCTGCGAAAGCGGCATTTCGTCAGTCCATTCCGAAAGCCGGCCCGCAATTGATCGAACCGATCATGAAGGTTGACACGTTCACACCGGAAGCGCACGTCGGCGATGTGATCGGCGATCTTAACCGCCGTCGCGGCATGATCAAATCCCAGGATCCCGGTGTAACCGGTGTGCGTATTAAATCAGATGTACCGCTGAGTGAAATGTTCGGCTACATCGGTGACTTACGCACCATGACTTCCGGTCGCGGCCAATTCTCCATGGAGTTCTCGCACTATATGCCATGTCCGAAAAACGTGGCTGAAGAAGTTATTAAAGAAGTTAACGAACGTAACGCTAAAAAGAAATAATCTTGATGATAGTCTGGCGGAAAATTGCCAGGCTTTCACTGTGATTATTCAGATACCAGCTTTAGCCTTGGCAATCGAGGCTAAAGCGCTTTCTACAGAAGTAAAATTACCGCACGATTAATCGAATTGCTGATATTCAGCCAGTAATTCGTTAAGTTGTCTGTCATGAGCCTGCTTTAGCGTAACCAGCGCTACCATTGCGCCCAATAACGCTAAAGCCATGTCTGATTGCGTATCCCAAACGTAACCCTGAGTCCCTAAAAATGACTCAGCGGCTTCTTTACTTACCAACGCAACCCACCATTCAATCAATTCGTAAAAGGCGCTGATTGCCAGGCAGATACAAATAACGAAAAAATTAAGCCAATTAATATTATTTAAGACTTGGTTTCGGATGATGATTTCCCTGGCAATGATTGCCGGCACAAAACCTTGTGCAAAATGGGCGAGTTTATCGAAATTATTGCGATCTTGATGAAAGACTTCCTTAAACCAGTCAAACAGCGGAACTTCCGCGTAAGTGTAATGCCCCCCAATCATTAAAATCAGGCTAAGAACCAGGATCAAACTATAAGCCAGACCGGTTAATGGAAAGCGCTGACGAGTTGCCACAAGAACAATAAAGGCCATCATTGCAGGCGCTGTTTCAAGCAACCAGGTCAGGTAGTCTTTAGGATTGATAACTGACCATATCAGTATTGAAAAAAATATTACTAGCCAGGTTTTATTCATTGGTGGTTACGTTGTTGCATGTAATCGTAATCAGGGTCAAATTTAATCGTCCCAAGTAATTCAAGTATCTCTTGTCGCTTTAAATCTTGAATATAATGCTCCAAGGCTTTTACAACGGCTACTTGGGTGGATTTATGATGTCCTAGTTGTACTGCTTTGTTCGGCAGGTGATCGTCATCGGCTAAAGTGGTCATGGTCTCAGCTCCATTAAAAATTGTGGGACAAGTTTGTGGAATGAGTGGAGGTGATAGGTGTAGGCCGGAATAAGACCACCCAAGCGTAGCGGTGGTGGCGTTTCCGGCAATACCGTGCAGAAGTATGCCGGAAACGCTTGTTCTCGCTTATGCTCGAAAAGCCTTATTCCGGCCTACTCGGCTACGTTTACCAGTAAGGATGGCTAACCCAGGTGGAGTCGATTGCTAGATTTAAACATTTTTGGCACCCTTTCCACCATTACATCGTCGGCAAGAGGTTATTAGGTTTTCGAGATCGTTGGTTCCTCCGTTTGCAACGGAAATACGATGATCTACCTGCAATGGCGAATCGGCACAGCCTCTTTCGCCACAGTATTGGCATGTAAAATCATCACGATGAAAAATTAGCCAGCGCTTATTATCGCTAAGACTATTCTTACGCTTCTTGGTTCTGACATTTCTAGTTGAACTTGGAAAGTAAACTGCGTACTCAGCGCATTCCGAGTAATGCTTAGCGCCAATAAACCCCCAGGAGTATCTTGGGTCTTTTTCTGGCACATCATCGTCCTTTAAAAGACGATGGTTAATTCTTTCGTGATCATCATCTGCAAACTTTCTTAGGTCTGAACAATAAAGACCCATGTAAAAGGCAGTTACTTCAGGACAAAAACCGTCAACTCCATGTAACCCGTTGGTTAGCATTGTTGTTGTGATACCGCATGAAAGATCATTGTTGGCGAAAACGTTAGAGAATTGCCATTTGATTTCCACTTGTTTCTGAGATTCACTGTCCAAGTTTAAGACTCCGGGTAAAACTTTATTCATCAGCTTTAAACTTAGATAATACCTTGGGCATTTATCACAAGCCGCAATAGGACATTTGGCAAGAAGGTCCTTATTTGAGCTTGTTTTCGAGTACCAATCTTCGTCTGGATTTTCCATGTTTGCTTTTCTTTTTTCTTTAAATGCTTATTTATTATTTATACAAATAATCCAAGCAGGGCAAGGGTATTCACTTTGTCGAAAACTATCTTAAGCATATGCTAGCTCATGATATGTACGCTTCAACTTATAAGGACCGGATATACTTAACAAAGTGAGGAGCATCAATCTCGAACGATTCACCAATTATCCTATAAGCCAGCACCCGTTATCGCTAAAAAATCATAACCCATATTTACTACAGGGATGCGTACTTAGCGTACGCCCTGATGCAAGCTCAGAGAAAATCAAACGCGAAAAAGATAACATTGACTTATCTTTCTCATCTGGCAAATAGTCTTTGAGATCGGGAATGCATCTGTCTTTATAGACAATGTATTGGTTCAGTTTGTGAGTTCCCTCAATCACCCTTTCCCCACGATAGGAGACTCCATTTATGTTGACTTCAAGTGGTTCCCGGATTCTTCTCTTTGTTGTCATCTTGTTTTTTCTATCTCGTTTCGAAACTATTAAACCAATTTAAATATTGGGTTGAAACTCGTGTAATGCGGCTTTCTCCATCAGCAGTGCAGCGGTATTCCGGAAACGCTTATTCTCGCTTGCGTTCGAAAAGGCTTATTTCGGCCTACAGGACTATTGGTCTACGTTACTTAACCCATCCCGTCCCTGATTCATTTGAAAAAAAGCTATGATCCGGTTTGCTATATTTTTTTATTGTCTATGGCTCCTTACTTTATAACTTTCAATTTTGTTAGATGGGTCGATTCTAATCGAGCTAACCCACATCCCTATATCGAGCCAGATTTTCATATAATAAGTTTCGCCTTTCTCAAATGTTTGGGTGGTAATTCTATCAATTGCTACTGGAACTTCCACGTATAAATCATGTTTTCCAGGCTCAACTGCAATTTTGAGCGGTTTTTCTGAAGTTATCTGTCCAATGGGCTTACGATCAAGGAATACCTTGAACTCATCAGTAAAACCCTGCTCATGGTAGATAATTAAAGTTGATTTTTCTTTTGCTAATGGGGTTGAATCAATTGGAACTGTTATCATTGTCCCACAACCGCTTAGAATAAATAAGCTTGCCAGTAATGTAATAACTTTTTTCATAATTTAATTTACTTTTAGTTTTAGGGCTGTTGAAACATATTTTTTTGGTGCAAAGCCCCTTCATCATACTTGCCTTGACTATGAAAAATTCGTTGGGTCCGCTGAGTCACGTGCGCACTTCAATCGCGAACATTACGCTTCTTATAACAATTAATCCTACGTGCCTTTCAAACATTCCGGACGGGTTTACAAAACCCGTCCGGCATAGTTACTTAAGCAACAACTCCCACAACCCCCTCGGGAAACTGCATAGTCATGCAGTGCAAACTGCCATATTGATGCACCAGTGGCCTGCATGGTATCGGGATGATTTCATGCTGGGGAAAACAGTCAGCCAGTCGTTTTAGAGCGATTTCATCCATGGGATCACCATAAGAAGGAACCATGACAGCATGGTTGATGATCAAAAAGTTGGCGTAATTGGCGGGTAATTGTTGCCCCTCTTCATCAACAATTGGTTTTGGCAGCGGTAACGGGACTAAATGATAGGGATCGCCCGCTTGGGTTCTTAAATCTTGTAGCTGCCTTTCCATGTATTTCAAGCTGGTATAGTGCAAGTCGTCCGCATCATCGCAACTGGTATAGGCAATGGTGTTGGCTGAACAGAAACGGGCGAGGGTATCAATGTGGGCATCGGTATCATCGCCGGAGAGGTTTTCCTGGTCCAGCCAGAACACCCGTTTCGCACCCAGGCTATGGAGTAGTTGCTGTTCTATTTCCTGTTGCGTTAGGCCTTTATTTCTATTGGGATTCAGCAGGCATTGTTTAGTGGTTAAAATGGTATCAATGCCGTCACTTTCAACACTGCCGCCTTCGAGTATAAAATCGACGTCCTTGTAGGCTTTACCTTTAAAGGGTTTGGCGTTTAACAGCTTGTGATTGAGGGCATTGTCGTTCTGATGCTGGTATTTTTCACCCCAGCCATTGAAAAGAAAATTAAGATGTGAAATAGCTCCATCTTGCTCTACGCTAAGGAAAACAGTGTCTCTAACCCAGATGTCATTAACGGTGGCGTGAATGAAGTCAATATGGTCGTGATTGCTTATTAAATTTTGAATATGTTGCTGATGATTCTCATCCCGGCAGACGATAATGAGTGGTTGATATTGGGTGATCGTATCAGCAATAACGCTGTAGGATTGTTCTACAGACTCAAGTCGATTGCTGAAATCGCCTGTTTTATGCGGCCAGGCGATTAATACGGCGGATTGTTTTTCCCATTCGGCTGGAAATCTAGTCATTGTTTTGTTCCCTGTGGTAATTGTTATTATTAAAGAGACGACCACGAAGACACGAAGGACACGAATTTTTTTTCGTAACTATTCAGTGCGAAGCACAACAATCAGGAGAGGTGGCAAGCTCCCAGGGGTTTACAGATTTTTTAGTTCGCTTATTTGTTACGTTTTATTTTCTTGTCCTTCGTGTCTTCGTGGTGAATCATAAAATGCATGGTTAAGTTTATTTTACTCCTGTACTTAACATTTCTTTGGCATGGGCCAGCGTGTTGGCGGTGATAGTCACGCCGCCCAACATTCTGGCAATTTCTTCAACACGTTCTTCTTCATTCAATAGCCTGACACTGGAAGAAGTGATGTCGGTTTTGTTGTTTTTTTCGACATAAAGATGGTGGTGCGCTTGCGCGGCAACTTGCGGCAAATGCGTGACGCACATTACCTGTCTATTGAAGCTTAAACTGCGTAATTTTTGTCCGACAATTTCAGCTACGCCGCCGCCGATACCCGAATCCACTTCATCAAAAATGAGAGTAGGCGTGGTTTTGTCGTTGGACGTCGTTACCTGAATCGCCAAACTGATGCGCGATAATTCACCTCCCGATGCTACTTTAGCCAGCGGTTTGGGCGGAAGTCCGGGATTGGCGCTGACTAAAAATTCGATTTTATCCTTGCCGTTCAGTTTCGGAGTGTCGGTTTCCAAAGCGGTAATATCAACCAAAAATTCACCTTGTGGCATGCCCAGTTCTTTTATCATGGCTGAAATCTGTTTTTGCAATTTTTGCCCGGTTTTTTTGCGTTGTCCGGATAGTTGCGCAGCCAGCTGATGGTATTGGCCGAGCAACTGCGCGGTTTCGGTTTTTAACGTTTCGATGCGTTCGCCGCTGTGGGTCAGACCATCGAGTTCCGCTTCAAGTTTCCCTACCAGTTCGGGTAATTCATCGGGTGTAATGTGATGTTTGCGGCTAAGACTCTGAATAACGCCAATCTGATTTTCCAGTTCATCCATGTGGTGGGGGTCGGCTTCCTGAGATTCCAGAAAACGGCGTAATTGAATAGCCGCTTCTTCTGTTTGAATCTGGGCTTCCGATAACAGGTTGCAAATTTCAGTTAATTCCGGTGCAAATCTGGCAATATGGGTCAACTCGCTGACGCTATGGCTAAGCATTTGATTAACAGAAAGCTGGTCATTCTCATAGAGCAGATCAACCTGGTCCTGGCCTGTACTTAAAATCTGTCCCAGATTGGCCAGCTTGCTGTGTTCTTCTGATAACGCGGAATAACTGAAATTTGCCAAGTCCAATTGTTGTAATTCTTCGATCTGGTAACGCAGCAATTCTTCACGTTCACTTTGGTCCACGCTGACTTTAATCAGGTTTGCCAGTTCTTTATGGGCAAGCAGCCAGTGTTTGTAACAAGTGTTAACTTGATCCACAAGGTTCTGGTTTTTTGCGTAGGCGTCGAGCAAGCGGCGCTGCTCATCACTGTTAAGCAAGGTCAGGTGTGCATGTTGGCCATGAATTTCAACCAGTTTTTCACTCAGTTCCTGCAAGAACTGCAAGGTAACGGGACGGTTGTTGATGTAGGCTTTTGAACGGCCATCCTGATTAACAATGCGCCGGATCAAGCAGTGTTGCTCATCATCCAGTTCATTTTCTTTCAGCCATTGTTGTGCGCCAGGCGCATCGGCCAAATCAAATTCAAGATTAACCTCAGCGCGTTTGCATTCAGGGCGAACATAGCCGGAATCGGCTCTATCACCCAGTGCAAGGCCTAAAGCGGTTAATAAAATAGATTTACCGGCTCCGGTTCCGCCGGTAAGGACCGACATGCCTTTTTCCAGGTCGAGATCGAGTGATTTGACCACTGCAAGGTCAATGATATTAAGGTTTAATAGCATAGGGATTAACCGTGGTAACCACTGCTCCAGTTTAATTTATTCCTGAGGATCTGGAAGAAGTCATGACCTTCAGGATGTAAAATTCTAATCG
>JBBQCU010000124.1:0-8465 GCA_038319065.1 Methylococcales bacterium | reverse complement strand
TTGGAAAGGTCCGCTGTCGAAGGATGCCGCCTGTATTCTGGCCCTCACCATTCCGGCAATAAGCCGCTCAAGTGATGAAAATGCCGCTCGTTGGTCCCTCGGGAATAATTGAGAATAATTGGGTCAGAGTAAAAAATAAATTGAATAACTGAATAATTGTAAAAATAACTGGGGTCAGAGTAAACTTAAATGACAATATCTATAAACATCGAAATAATCCTCCAGCCAGGGTGCGCATCACACACCATAAACCTTCCAAAGTTTAGATAAGGTATAGATTATGAGCACATTAGCCTACTATGAGGATTTTTATGGCTGGACACAGGAGCAGGCAAGACTGTTGAGGGAACATCGTATCAACGAGCTTGACCTTGAAAATCTGTTGGAGGAAATTGAAAGCATGGGAAAATCGGAAAAACGGGAGCTGGAATCACGACTGGAAGTGTTATTGATGCACCTGTTAAAATGGCAATATCAACCTAATTTTCAAGGAAAGAGCTGGGAATTAACCATTCGTGAACAACGTGCCAAGAGCATCCGGCATCTCAAGGACAACCCAAGCCTTAAAGCGCAGTTGGCTGAAATTTTCGAGTACGCGTATGAAGATGCTCGAATGTGGGCCGCGCGTGAAACAGGTTTATCGCTGGAAATATTTCCTGCCTCTTGCCCCTGGACGTTTGAACAAGTAATCGAACCGGAGTTTTTTCCAGGCGCTTAGCCGAGCAGCCCTGTAGGTCGGGTACATGCTTTTCGTGCCCGACATTCTGATGCCGCCATTGGAAATGTCGGGCAAAAAAGCGTTGCCCGACCTACTACTCGTTTCAAGGCCAACATGCATACATCGAAGCCTGGTAGGGTGCGCATCGCGCACCATAAACCATGCTTCAACATAGAACGGGGTTAATTCATACCCCAATCTATAACGACCGGTTCTTGTTCTTTACCGGCGGCCGAATGATTTTTTTGGATACCGTTAATGGTGCTCAATGCGCACCCTACGATAGCTACCAGTTCCCAAGCTCCTGCTTGGGAATGTGGTACCAGAAGCTCCAGAGCTTCCTGTATTCGGGAAGCTAGGAGCCTGTCGGTCTTAAGGCTGAGCTGGACGGTCTTCCCATACCCAGTCCCGCCAAGAAGAAGCGCATCTCAAAAAATAGCGGATTAATCAAATAAAAACAGATGAAAATTTATTTAGACAACTGCATGTTTAACCGCCCTTTTGACGAGCAAACACATATCCGGATCAGACTGGAAACAGAAGCAAAACTTGCAATACAGGAAGAAATTAGACGGGGAACTTATCAGCTTATTTGGTCATATATTCTTGATTATGAAAACAGCAAAAATCCATTTCAAGAACGCAAAGAACAAATTATAAAATGGAAAAAATATGCAATAACGGATATTGAGGAAAACACGGAAATTATTAAAACGGCCCTTCTGTTAAATAGCAAAGGACTGCAAAAAATGGACTCATTACATATAGCTTGTGCTGTTTTTGCGAAGGCTGACTATTTTCTCACTACCGATGACAAAGTCATCAAAAAGGCAAACACCCTGACCGGAATAAAAATTACCGACCCCATCGATTTTATAAAAAAGGCGTTTACATGTTAACTGATACAGAAATAAAATCAAAAGGCATTCAAGTGCTTAGCGAATATCTCGGCGATGTTGAAGCCGAAAGATTTATCACCCTCATTCAACGTGAACCCTTCGACTATACAAAATGGCGACAAGACTTGGATGAAAATTTATCTATAAACGAAATTAGCCGTAAAGCGATGTTGCTAAGAAAACAAAGCGGTAAGGCGCGATAGGCGGTAGTCGTAATACTTGAGTCGGACGGGTTTTGCAAACCCGTCCGCAACGTTTTTAAACTAGCCGGACAGATCGGGCAACAGAATCTATCGTTGCCCGGTGTTTTATTAAATTGAGGGCATTTATGACTCAAATAGAGATATTAGAAAAGAACATTGCAGAATTGGATGATGATTCCTTCGCAAAGCTCCGCGAGTGGTTTATTGAATTCGACCAAGCGCGTTGGGATAAACAACTCGAATCCGATTCCAATGCTGGAAAACTGGATTTCCTTATAAATGCTGCGCTTGCTGAGCATCAAGCCGGAAAATCGAGAGATCTTTGAAACACAAGACGTCTTCAAGCTTCCGTGCTTGTTATGAACGTCTTCCAGTGAAGATTCGCAATCTCGCCAAAAAGAACTTTCAACTGCTAAAAACCGATCTTTCTAACCCTTCGTTACAATTCAAGAAAATTGGTAAAGTTTGGTCTGCTCGTGTCGGCTCTAATTGCCGCGCAGTTGCCAAGCCGATTGAGGGCGGTTTTCTTTGGATTTGGATAGGCATTCATGAGGAATACGACAAATTGCTTGCCTAAAATTGCGCCTGAGCCGGATGGGTTTTTTCGCACACAACGTGGAGAAAGTATCAGCCCTGTAGGTCGGGCACATGCTTTTCGTGCCCGACATTCCGTGCCGCCACTGAAAATGTCGGGCAAAAAAGAAATAACTGGGGGCAGAGTAAACTTAAATGAGAATATTTATAAACAAGGAATAACCTGGGGCAGAGTAAAGTTAAATACCTAACTCAACGCTCCAGTATTTTAGAGTCGCACTTAAATTAGCACGATTATTTTTGTTGAGTATGGCAAAATTAGCTGGAATTTATAAAGTAAGAGCGTACTTTGATGCCCGTCATAAGCCGATTTCTTGGAATAATCATTGCCATGTATTGGGATGACCATGCCCCACCTCATTTTCATGCAAAATACGCTGAATATGAAGTTACGGTAAATATCCTCACAGGTGTAGTAGAAGGAAATTTCCAAAGCGTGCGTTACGTCATGTTCTTGAATGGTATGAATTACACCAAGAAGAGTTAATTGAAAACTGGGAACTTTGCCAAAACGATGAGTCCCCAAAAACTATAGAACCGTTGGAGTAAGTGTATGTTTCTTCACATTACTAATGCTAGATACTTGGAAGATTATAAAGTGGAAGTGTCTTTTAACAATGGTCGAAAAGGTATAGCAGATTTGGCAGATGCTTTGAAAGGGGCAATGTTTGAACCATTGAAAAATAAGTCTGTATTTTCACGCTTAGTCGTTGATAAAGAACTAGATACCATTGTTTGGTCAAATGGCGCTGACTTGGCACCAGAGTATATTTATTTTCAAGCATTTAAAAAAGAACCAGAATTACAGTCGCAATTTAAACAATGGGGCTATATAGAATAACTGGAGAATAACTGGGGTCATTAAACTTAAATGGGTAAAGTCACCGGAGCAGGACGGGTTTTGCAACGAAGCGCGACGGGGTATGTACCCCGTCGAAACGTTTTGTGCGTGTCAGGTCAGGCAATAGCCTCAATTCTTGCCCGACATTTCCCAGGAGTCAGCAGGAATATCATGTTTTTTGAGGTCGTTGGTCAAATTCAAAATATAGAAACCTTTGCTTCTGGCTCTGCAATTCGCGAGATTGGACGGCTTAGGCGGCAATACGGGATCGCCAACTGGAGAAAGCGCAAAGGCATTGCGACGGTGCGCTTATCGGACGGGACAATACGCCTTGCCGAAGTCCATTTGCTATGAAGCTACGGGTTTTGCAAACCCGTCCGCAACGTTTGCTAATACGCTGAGTTAACAGCATTTTTGCTTGAAGTTGTTTTGAAACGTTAAGGACTGGGTTGCAAACCCAGTCCTGCTAAGAAGTGGGAATAACTATTTATGAACATCGAAATAATCTATCGTGAAGCCTTGTCCCTTCCTGTCCAGGAGCGGGCTCAATTGGCCGAACAATTACTGTCCAGTCTTGATACTCTGTCAGAAGCAGAAATCGAACAACTTTTGTTTCAGGAGGCTGCGCGCCGTGCCTATGAGATGGATCAGGGATTGGCAGAGCGTATTCCCGCCGAAATAGTGCGTCGAGAAGCTCAAGCATTCCTCAAGTGAGTTACTTTTTTAACCCTGCTGCAAGAGTCGAGTACCTTGAGAACGTTTCCAGCGGAGTTTAGGTTTAGGTAATAAATGGTGATAATAACATGCCGGAAATAAGCAGGTTCCTTGGGATTGTAATTTACATGTATTTTAATGAACACAACCCACCTTACTTTCATGCCGAATACAACGAGTTTAGAGCATCGATCTCAATTAATAACTTGGGGTTGATTGAAGGAAAATTGCCGTCGAAAGTAATGTTAGCTATAAATGAAGCGAAGTATGCGGGTAACTACAGCATTAGCCTTGTATTTAATAACGGCAGGGAAGGCTTGGCTAATCTGAAAGAAACAATATTTAATGATAAAAGGCCGATCTTCTCTGAGTTAAAAGACGAATCTAACTTCAAAGATTTCAAAATGGAACATAGCACCGTTGTTTGGCCCAATGACCTGGATTTAGATGTTGAATACTTATTCTATGTTGCTTTCAAAGACGACCCGGATTTACAGGACCAGTTTAAGCAATGGGGTTATCTTGCCCTGAGCCGAATTGGGTTGCAAACTTAATCATGTAACCTATGCGATTAATTGAATAAACGAGGAGATTTTAATGGTTGCCGGTTTAAATAATGCAGTCAAACAAAATTCATACATAAGTCCAGTGGTGCTGCACTGGCCGCCCTCGATGCGCCTGGTTAATGATCAGTTTTTTGAATTTTGTCAGGCAAACAAAGAATTGCGTATTGAGCGCACGGCTCAAGGAGATTGTGAAATTATGGCTCCAACAGGCGGTGAAACGGGTTGGCTAAACGCTACGTTGACTGCTCAGTTATACAACTGGGCAGAAAGAGAAGGCAGTGGCGTAGTGTTTGACTCGTCCAGTGGTTTTGTTTTGCCCAATGGCGCAATTCGTTCGCCCTATGTGTCTTGGGTAAAAAGAACACGTTTGGCAGTTTTAACATCAGAACAGAAAAAACGGTTTTTACCATTGTGCCCTGATTTTGTTATAGAGCTTCGATCACCCAGTGACAACTTAAAAGCCTTGCAGGATAAGATGCAGGAATATATTGAAAACGGTGCAAGCTTAGGCTGGTTAATCGACACGGAAGCAAGCCATGTTTTAGTTTTCCAACCCCAACAAAAACTAATCAGTTTGGAACAGCCAGAGGTTATGTTAACGGAAGAGGTATTAAAAGGGTTTGAGCTGGATCTGCAAAAAATATGGAATGTCGATTTTTAGTTCATGGGATAAAAATGGCAAAAGGTCGGGCTCTGAGCCAGAGGGGTTTTACAAACCCGTCCGAAAAGTTTCTGTTTCTTTGCGTTAACTGCATTTTAGCTTGACGTTGTTTTGAAATATTAAGGACTGGGTTGCAAACCCTGTTCCGCTATGAGTCAGACTCGATTGATTTTTCCATTGATTTTTGTGACCCCATTGATTTACATTAATTATGTTACTTCTAAATTTTGGATAAGGTATAGATTATGAGCGCGTTAGCTTACGATCAGGATTTTTATGGCTGGACACAGGAACAGGCAAGACTGTTGAGGGAACATCGTATCAGCGAGCTTGACTTTGAAAATCTGTTAGAGGAAATTGAAAGCATGGAAAAATCGGAAAAACGGGAGCTGGAATCACGACTGGAAGTGTTATTGATGCACCTCTTGAAATGGCAATATCAACCTAACTTTCAGGGAAAGAGCTGGGAATTGACCATTCGGGAACAACGTGCCAAGAGCATCCGGCATTTCAAGGAAAACCCAAGCCTTAAAGCACAGTTGGCTGAAATTTTCGAGTACGCGTATGAAGATGCGCGAATGTGGGCTGCGCGTGAAACAGGTTTGTCGCTGGAAATATTTCCTGCCTCTTGCCCTTGGACGTTTGAACAAATAATCGAACCGGAGTTTTTTCCAGGCGCTTAGCCGAGCAAAATAATTGCGGAAAATGGATAATTGGAGTCAGAGTAGAATAAAGATAAAAAGATAAAAAATAGTCATTTTACTTTTGCCCCAATTATTTATGTTTAATAAGGAACTGGGAGAAACAAGCTATGATGTTATTCAAAAAACTTTCAATTTCAATATTGCTGGCAATAATGTCATCAATATTAATACAGACCGATGGGCTGGGGGATGAAACAGTGACTCAAGAAGCGCGTCCAAAAGGCAGAAGTTTATACATGGGGATTTTTGGCGGCGGCGGGAGTTCAGACAATGATAGTATTACCCAAAGTGGAATAGCACTGTATCCTGCTGGTGGTGGTCCTGGTGGTCTTGGGCCATTGCCCGTCAATGCCTCTGGCAATGCCGCCAGCACTAGCGCAGCACTCGGAGGGCTGCATGTAGGTTATGAGTTTTCGGAGTGGAATGTTGGCAATAATAGCGGAGGCTGGGGTCTTTTACCTGCCGTTGAATTTGAAGGCTACTACCTAGGAACGAACCAAAACAGTCAACTGTACAATCCAATCACTAGGCTTCCAAATCACCGCTTTGCCGACTCCTTCCCAATAGATTCAGGGGTTCTCTTGGGTAATGCGGTTCTGAACTTCAACACACCTTACAAAAGCATTCATCCTTACATCGGCGGGGGCGTTGGGGCCGCGATTGTGTCCGTCTCAAATGCCAATTCCATACAAATAAATCCATTAGAAGCGGGTATCAACCACTTTAACTCAAATCCAAATGCCTCTAACTGGAGTTTCGCAGCTCAGGCTAAAGCAGGTTTTCGTGTCAATCTTGTAGAACATCTCTGGCTTTTTACCGAATACCGTTTTCTCTTAGTTGATGCGAACGATTACACTTTTGGCTCCACGGTCTATTCCACACATATTCCAACGAATAAGGATAGATTGTGTGAGCAAAGCGAACCACAATCTTATCCGGTTGTTGGACAAGCCCGGCGATAATCGATGCTTAATATAAGCAAATATGTTTTTAGGGGCGTAGCGAAATGGGGGGCTATGGAAGAGGTGTCATTTTCTTAAGGCGTGCCAAGGCCTTACCCTGATTTCAGGGTAAAAAAATGTGTGCTATATCATAGAGACAATAAGGCTACTCTATCCAAGTGAGTGGCGGATTGTTAACGCAGAAATGCTTATCCGGATTGCCAGTTAGGTTGAATAAAACCAATGATATTCAGCGGCGATTGACAATGCGGGCACTTAAATTCCGACCTGGGACGTGGACTGATAATTTCGACGATGACTCGTAATGCCAGCTGAACAAGTTGTAGCGTTTTTTTAGCGTTGCCGTGTAAAATGCCAAAGTCTCTGATCCGGCGAAATCCTTTGGGTAAAACGTGTTGTAACACCAGCCAGCAAAACTCCTCGCCTTTGAGGGTACGGTATTTTGTTTTGCCGGTTTTACTCTCCGTATAGCTAAACGTCACCAAACCGTCTTGCACGGAAAGGATTGACTTTTCACTGATCACGCCCCGATACTAATAGCGGGACAAGTATTTCAGTGCGGACTTACCTCGGCCGACATGAGCACAGTCAACTACCCATTCTTGTGGCACGCCAATAGGGATCGAGAGCTTTGCCTTATTAAAAGCATCCAGACAGCGTGCACGAAACACTTTAGCCAGAGCAAACTCATTAAAGAGATATTTGCCTTTGAGCTTCTTCCACTGTCTCCGACGCTTATCGATTCCTCCGCCTGGGACAATCACATGGCAATGCGGATGATAATCCAGGCGTCTGGAATGGGTATGAAGGACCGCAGTCATACCGATGTCGGCTCCCAAATTAGCCGGATTGAGGCCAAAGTCTTTCAAGGTACTGGCAGCACAATCAAATAAGATGTTGTAAACAGCGGTTTGGTTGCACCAAGCGAGAGAACGAAGTTCATAAGGCAAGGTAAACGTCACCATAAAATACTCGACGGGCAACAGTTTTGCGAATTGACGGTCCAGCCATTTTGAGGTCTCATGGTTTTGGCATTGGCTACAACTTCGATGCCCACAAGATCGCGGTTGAAAGGTGGTTTCATCACAGCCCTGACAGTGGAGCTTTATCGCTCCTGCCGCTGCAGTTCGGCACCGCAACAACGCATTAATAGCCTGAAACATACTGGGTAAAAGCCGGTCAGCATAGTGGCTCTTCAAAGTGGCTTCGAATTGACGGAGAATGGCATTAAACTTCATGCTAATTTCCCCGCTGGCTGAGCTTAAGCGTACCGACCAATTGATTGATGGTGGCTAGCGAATTTTGCTGGGTTTCCTCGGTCAGATGAGTATAGCGTTCGGTGGTAGTAGAGCTGGCGTGTCCCAAGATGCCTTGAATATGACGAAGACTTAGGCCTTGCTCAAGCAAGTGTGTGGCGAAGCTATGCCTCTAATGCCGAGCTCGGCATTAGAGGCATAATCCGGAGTACCGAATAATGCCGAGTAAGGTTTAGGTCGATTGTTATTATCCACGGTTTTCAATAGGTTTCATTGTGAGCTAAGGCTTGCTTACTCAGCATTATTCGGCTTGTCTTCTCTGTCTGGTCAATTGACCAGTTACCCAG
>JBBQCU010000123.1:0-8469 GCA_038319065.1 Methylococcales bacterium | reverse complement strand
ACCGGAAAACGTCACGGGCTTGGTGGAAGGCGCTATTTTTACCCGCGCACCTAAAGATAAAAAAAATACCGCCATTTTTGTTGGCGGCAGCGACATGGTTGCAGGTCAGAAACTTTTTAATGCCATCCAAAGCTGTTTTTTTCCCGGCTTTCAAGTCTCTGTAATGCTGGACAGTAACGGCAGTAATACAACCGCAGCCGCAGCCGTTGCCAAACTGGCATCCAGCGGCGTGCTTGCCGGTAAAAAAGCCGTGGTATTAGCGGGCACAGGCCCTGTAGGACAGCGCGCAGCGGCTATGCTGGCTCAAGAAGGCGCAAACGTATCGTTGACTGCGCGGAAAATGGAGCGGGCTGAAGAAGCTTGCGACAATATGAAGGCACGTTTTGGCGTTGACATAACCCCAATTGAAGCTCTTGATAATAATGCCAGAGCCAGGGCCATTGAAAAGGCGAATATTGTTATGGCTACGGGAGCGGCAGGTATTGAACTGCTCACAGTTGACCAATGGCAATATAACAGCAGCATTGAAATGATAGTCGACGCTAATGCTACACCGCCTTTGGGCATTGGCGGCACTGATATGATGGATAAAGGAGAGCTTCGCCATGGCAAGATCATCTGGGGCGCAATTGGTTTCGGCTCGTTAAAACTGGCTTTACACCGTGCTTGTATTGCCAAATTATTTGAAGATAACAAACAGGTTCTTGACGCCGAAAATATCTTTGCCTTGGCCAAAGAAATGGCTTCAGGACTGGAAATGAAATAATGTGGACATTTTGACAAAGGATTTTTATTCGGGCCGAACAATCTTGTCATCAAGAAAAGATGCTCTAAGCATTTTTCAGGCAGGCATAGCTGCAGCTGACCCTTACCAAGCCGTTAAGAGATGTTTGTTTGCTGATAACCAACATATAGATATTTTGTTAAATTTGGATGACCTTACGCAAAAACGCACAGGTAAATGGTTAAAAGTCCATCTTATCGCTTTTGGCAAGGCCGCTTGTGCTATGGCAAAAGCGGCCCGGGAAATCATTCCTACTGATCAATTGGCTGGTTTTGGCATTGCCGTTACCAATTATGAAAACGTAACCGCCATAGACCGCGTTGAGGTCATCGGAGCTTCGCATCCGCTGCCGGATGTTGCTGGCCTTAATGCCGCCCTTAAGTGTGCTGCGCGAATAAGCAGCGCCCAAAAGGGTGAACTGGTATTGGTGTTAATAAGTGGCGGTGGTTCAGCGCTAATCCCCTACCCTGCCGGCACGATTACGCTAAAAGAAAAGATTGCCGTTACTGATTTGCTACTGGCCAGTGGCGCGACTATCAACGAGATGAACTGTGTACGCAAACATTTGTCACAATTAAAGGGTGGAGGCTTGGCCAGACTAGCGGTGCCTGCAGACTTGCATGCGCTTATTTTATCGGATGTATCTGGCGATGAGCTAGGCGCTATTGCCAGTGGCCCGACCGTCCCTGATCCCAGCACTTATAGCGATGCCATTGCCGTTCTCACAGCCAAGGGTATTTGGGGCAACGTTCCTGCCAATGTTAAAAAGCACCTGGAACTGGGCAAACTGGGCAAAATCCCGGAAACACCGAAGCCTGGCGATAATGCTTTTAAAAATTCCACCTATACATTAATCGGCAGTAATGCAATTAGTGTCAATGCAACCCTTAAAGCCGCGCAAAATCTGGGCTACGAAGCACTATTGTACGATACTCATCTTTGTGGTGAGGCAAGAAATGCCGCTGAAAAATGGGTTCATTACGCAAAACACTTAATCGGTAATGGCACCGGCAAACCATTGGCCCTGTTGGCGGGCGGCGAAACCACCGTTACCTTGAAGGGCAATGGCCGCGGTGGCCGCAACCAGGAATTGGCGCTGGCTTTTGCTATTGCCGCCCGGCAACAGGGTTTAACAGGCTACTGGACATTCCTCAGCGGCGGTACCGATGGCCGTGACGGCCCCACCGATGCGGCTGGCGGTATCGTTGATCAAGATACCCTAAAACGCATGATCCAGGCGGGCATGGATCCGGTTGCCCTAGTGGACAATAATGATTCCTACACTGCCTTACAAAGCTCACAGGATTTACTTGATACGGGCCCTACCGGGACAAACGTAGCAGACCTGCAAGTATTACTTATCCAACCTAATTCTTAACACAAACAACACTCTTAATCAGGAGAAACCATGTTTAAAAAATCCATGTCAATTGCCGGTTTTGATGATGATCTGTTCCAGGCGATGGAAGAAGAGCGTCTCCGTCAAGAAGATCACATCGAATTGATCGCTTCGGAGAATTACGCCAGCCCGCGGGTAATGGAAGCGCAAGGTTCGCAGTTGACCAACAAATATGCTGAAGGGTATCCCGGTAAACGTTATTATGGCGGCTGTGAATTTGTTGACAAAGTCGAACAATTAGCTATAGACCGCGCCAAAGCTTTGTTTGGCGCTGATTACGCAAACGTACAGGCACATTCAGGCTCTCAGGCGAACATGGCCGTATTCATGGCATTGATTCAACCGGGCGATACTATAATGGGTTTAAGTCTGGCTGAAGGCGGTCACTTGACTCACGGCGCCAAACCCAATTTCTCCGGCAAACTATATAACGCAATTCAATACGGTTTGAACCCTGAAACGGGTGAAATTAATTATGAACAAGTTGAAGCATTGGCCCTGGAACACAAACCAAAACTGATTATTGCGGGCTTTTCCGCTTACTCACGCATTTGGGATTGGCAACGATTCCGCGACATTGCCGATAAAGTGGGCGCTTATTTTGTGGTCGATATGGCGCACGTCGCCGGTTTAATCGCAGCGGGTTTATATCCTAACCCGGTTCCCATTGCGGATGTTGTTACCAGCACCACTCACAAATCCTTGCGCGGCCCGCGCGGCGGCCTCATTCTGTGCAAAAGTAATCCCGAACTGGAGAAAAAAATCGATTCCAATATTTTTCCTGGCATACAAGGCGGCCCTTCGATGCACATTATTGCCGCCAAAGCCGTTGCCTTTAAAGAAGCCATGGAGCCTGAATTCCTCGTATATCAGCAACAAATCATTAAAAACGCCCAGGCCATGGCCACCGTTTTTATCGAGCGCGGCTTTGATGTAGTCTCGGACGGAACTGACAATCACTTGATGCTGGTTTCTCTTATTCCTAAAGGCATTACCGGCAAAGCGGCAGATGCTGCGCTAAACCGCGCCCACATCACCGTCAATAAAAACGCCGTACCCAACGACCCGCAATCGCCTTTTGTCACCAGCGGCATTCGTGTCGGCACCCCAGCACCAACAACACGCGGTTTTAAAGAAGCGGAAATGATCGAAGTCGCCAATATGATGTGCGACGTCATGGAAAACATGGACGACGAGAACGTTATTGCCCTGGTGCGTGAAAAAGTCAGTCATCTTTGCGCGCGGTTTCCGGTTTATAGTTGAACGGGTTGCAGGCTGGGATGATGTAAGGAATCCTTTAAGCACTTTGGGTACAACAAAATCGAAGTGTCGCACTTGAAAGAACATAAAGGGTTCCTTTTTCGCCCAAACGCGCTTATGACAAATCAATAGGGCTCTCGAAATGAAAGACAAGATTATAAGCACGGCATTCAGCTTACCCGGTTTTTCCATACTAATAGGCGTATTGGGCTTTTTATCGAGTCTAGTCACAATCTTTATAAACGTAAATGAACAGCTATCTGTTAAATGGCTACTGTTTAGCATATTGGTTTCAATAGTAATCATATTAATCTTACTAAAAGTCATTTATGACTTATCGCAAGAAACAAAGCCACCACAACCTTTCGAGCATCCAATCAGATATTTTCCAGAAGAACAGGTTTTTGTTATCAGAAGGAATGAAAATTTTCTAAACACTATTGTTGTCGGCTGTTATGCACAACAAAGAGAAATTGACAGATTAGCTTATCTTGGCGTCGTACACCTGATTCAAGATAAGGTGATTCAAATTAAAGTACAATTTGATTATGGAGTTTTTGAAAGTATGCCATCTACAGATGATCAATTAAAAAACATTGTTGTGCGCCCTGTCGTACCGGTGACAGCATTACAGCAATTCAGTAATTTGGAGAATTAAAATGACTGAAAGGTATGCTGGAAAAGTTGTTCGCATTAGCGATAAGTTTAACGTAATTATAAATAAGGGCTCAGAAAACGGGGTTGTAATAGGCGATAAATTTTTAATTATTGGCCTAGGTGAAATCATCGTTGATCCTGATACTCAGGAAGAATTAGAACAGCTTGAAATTGTTCGTGGAAAAGCAGTCGTTACTCATGTGCAAGAAAAAATATCAACACTTCAATCATGTGAATATGAAAAGTCACCTGATGAAAGAGAAATAAAAAAAGTTACTTCACGCGGCGGAATTGCCTTACCTGGTATGTTTGGCCCTCAAGACACAGTGACCGAGTCGATCAAACCCGGTAAAGAACATATCAAAGAGTTAAAGGGTGTTCAGGTCGGCGACCTTATAATCAAACTCTTGCCGTAGGTTGGAGTGAGCTAACACTTGCTAACCGAACTTAACACATCCAAAGATTTGAATAGGGGGCACTAGATGACTCATTCCATTCAAGAAATAGCCGCAAAAATTAGCGCACTTCCGGAACCTATGCAGCAAGAAGTGCTCGATTTTATTGAGTTCATGCACGCCAAAGTTGCCCGCCAAGCAGTACTGTCTAAACATAAACCAGCGTTGCTAAGCGAGCAAGCATTAGCAGTCGATTGGAATCGGCCTGAAGAGGATGAGGCATGGGCGAGTTATCAGTAGTTCTAATTTGTCAAATTACATGATCTGTGTTTCCAAGATCGTCATTCCCGCATGGATTGCCGGAATCCAGGCCCTATGGATGGATTTGAGCTTACCATCCATGGCACTGGATACCCGCTTCCCGGCGGGTATGACGAGCTTGGCGTTAATCTGACAAAGTAGAAGTAGCAGATATTTGTTTTGTATCATTTCCATTTTCGAATTTCACATTAATTCAATCAAACCCTTAAATTTCCCTTCTTTTGAAAAAAACCATGTCTGATATAGAAATCGCCCAACATGCCACGATGCGACCGATCATCGCTTTGGCTAAAGAACAGTACGGCATTGATGCCGAACACCTGGACCCTTTCGGCCATTACAAAGCCAAAATTTCACTGGAATACATCAATAGCCTGACCAATCAAAAAGACGGCAAACTGATTCTGGTGACCGCTATCAGCCCTACTCCTGCGGGAGAAGGCAAGACGACGACGACGGTGGGGTTGGGCGATGCCATGAACCGCCTGGGCAAAAAAACCATAATCTGTCTGCGCGAACCTTCCTTAGGCCCGTGCTTTGGGGTAAAAGGCGGCGCTGCAGGCGGCGGTTACGCGCAAGTCGTGCCCATGGAAGACATTAATCTGCATTTTACCGGTGACTTTCATGCTATCGGTGTGGCGCATAATCTGTTATCGGCATTGATAGACAACCACATCCATCACGGCAACGCCCTGGATATAGACCCAAGACGCATCCAATGGAAACGCGTTGTTGATATGAACGACCGCGCCCTGCGTAACATCGTGGTCGGCATGGGCGGCGTAGCGAATGGCTATTTGCGTGAAGACGGTTATGACATCGTGGTTGCCTCTGAAGTCATGGCAATACTTTGTCTGGCCACCAGCCGGGCTGATCTTAAAGAGCGCCTGGGACGCATAATCATCGGCTATAAATCCGACAGCTTTACGCCTGTTTATGCCAGTGATTTGAATGCCCAGGGCGCCATGGCAGCCTTATTAAAAGATGCGATCAAACCTAATCTGGTACAAACGCTGGAAAACAACATCGCGATTATACATGGCGGTCCTTTTGCCAATATCGCCCACGGTTGCAACACCGTAATTGCCACCAAAACTGCGTTAAAACTGGCTGATTATGTCGTGACCGAAGCAGGTTTCGGAGCTGATTTGGGTGCAGAAAAATTTATTGATATTAAATGCCGCATGTCCGGATTAAAACCCTCGGCAGTGGTTTTGGTTGCCACCATCAGAGCGCTTAAATTCCATGGCGGCATAGCCAAAGAGGCCTTAAACAGCGAAAATCTGGCTGCACTGGAACAAGGCTTTGCAAATCTTGAACGCCACTACCACAACATTACCCAACATTACGGCTTGCCATGCGTGGTGTGTATTAACCATTTTACATTTGACACGGAAGCAGAAATCGCTTTGCTGCAAGAAAAATGTAGTGCGATAGACGCGACCAGTGTGCTTTCCAAACATTGGGCAACAGGCGGGGCAGGCGCTGAAGCCCTGGCGCAAACAGTCGTTAACGTGGTTGACCAGCGCGAACCTGAATTTACTTTCGTCTATGATGAAAACCTCAGCTTGTGGGAAAAAATCGAGGCGATTGCTACCAAATTATACGGTGCGGCCGGTATTACCGCCAACACCAAAGTAAAAGCCCAACTCGCCTCTTGGGATACCGATTACGGAAAATTCCCTGTCTGTATAGCAAAAACGCAAATGTCTTTTTCAACAAATCCCACTGTTAAAGGCGCCCCCTCCGGACACACGGTAGAAATCCGGGAGGTCAGACTAGCCAACGGCGCGGGATTTATCGTTGCTATTGCCGGTGACATAATGACTATGCCAGGCTTGCCTAAAGTGCCGGCGGCGGAAAGGATTGATATTGAAGATGACGGCAAGATAACGGGGTTGTTTTAGGATTTTCCCAACGTAGGGGCAATCCCTTGTGGTTGCCCTTGTGCGAGAAGTGCAACCACAAGGGATTGCCCCTACAATATGTCAATTTTCTTATGTCGAAGTCAGGCTATGAATAATCCCCTACTGTCTGTTCAAAATCTCAGCGTCACCTTTAATCATCAACAGACGGTTGTCGATGACATCAGTTTTGTTATCTATCCGGGCGAAACCTTTGCATTAGTCGGCGAATCAGGCTCCGGCAAATCCATCACGGCATTGTCAGTGCTGAGATTATTGCCCAATAATGCCCGGCTCAAAGCCGCTGAAATCAGTTTGCAAGGCGATAATCTGATAAAACGGCCGGAATTTGAGTTATGTAATATTCGCGGCAAACGCATCGGTTTGATTTTTCAAGACCCTATGTCATCACTCAACCCGGTGATGACCATCGGTAGCCAAATCGAAGAAGTCATAAAAATTCATTTCTCCTTACCCAGACAAGCCATTAAAGAGCGAGTACTGCAATTATTACAGCAGGTTGAAATACCCGAGCCGCAACAACGGATTAAGGACTATCCGCATCAACTTTCCGGGGGCCAAAGGCAACGGGTGATGATTGCCATCGCGCTGGCAGGCAAACCGGATTTATTAATAGCCGATGAACCCACCACGTCCCTGGATGTTACCATTCAGGCGCAGATATTGGCATTACTGAAAAACATCCAGCAACAAACGGGGATGGCGTTGTGGTTGATTAGTCACGATTTGGCGCTGGTGTCGACCATGGCCGACCGCGTTGCGGTGATGCAGCAAGGTAAAATTGTTGAAACAGGCTTAACCCAGGAGCTTTTCAACCACCCCAAACACCCTTACACACGCAAGCTGCTCGCTGCCTTGCCGTCCATGCAGAGCTGTTTAACACACACTCATCAGGAAAAGCCGCCCTTGCTTCAGGTTAAAGACTTTTATTGTTACTACCCAATACGGAAAGGTCTTTTTAAGCGCGTGGTCGATCATGTCCGAGCAGTTGATGGCGTCAGTTTTGATATTCAGCAGGGAAAAACGCTGGCTCTGGTGGGTGAATCAGGTTGCGGCAAAACCACATTAGGGAAAAGCTTGTTAAACCTGATACCCGGCGGGAACGGACGGGTCAACATTAATGGCGTGGCTCTTAATAGCCTGACAGGCGAAGCATTAAGGCGACAACGCGCCAATATCCAGATAGTTTTTCAGGATCCTTTTTCATCGATGAATCCAAGAATGCTGGTCGGAGACATCATCGCCGAAGGTATCAGGGCTTTACACCCTAAAACGGGTTCTGCTGAGCGCACGGCAAGAGTCAAACAACTGTTGGAACAAGTCGACCTGCCCTTAGATTCAGCGCTACGGTACCCGCATGAATTTTCCGGCGGTCAGCGGCAACGCATTTGTATAGCGCGTGCTCTGGCGGTTAATCCCAAACTGATCGTCTGCGATGAACCCACCAGCGCACTGGATGTTTCTGTGCAAGCGCAAATTATTCAATTACTGAAAACATTGCAGCAGGAAAAAGGCCTGAGCTATTTATTCATCACGCATGATCTTGCTGTTGTAGCAGAAATAGCCGATGAAGTTGCCGTCATGTATCAGGGGAAAATTGTTGAGCACGGCGAGGTAAAACAGGTACTCAGTCGACCTGAACACGCCTATACAAGAAAGCTGTTGGAGGCTGTCCCGGTTTTGGTTATCGAAAAATAACCATGCTGTAAGACGGCTCTAGCCGCAGTG